>CAZPZE010000185.1:0-3279 GCA_964590625.1 uncultured Solibacteraceae bacterium | reverse complement strand
CGGGATTTCGTACGGGCCCTTCGGAAGGTTGAGGTCGTCTTCTGCTTTGTCGCGGATGAGAAAAAATCCGAATAGCCCCGCGTACATATTGAGGCGCGTGATACCCATCGCGTGATCGTGATACCAGAGGGCCGCGGGCTCCTGCTGGTTCGGGTAATAGCTCACGAGCGATTTGCCGGGCACGTACCAGTTTTCGGGATAGCCGTCGCTAGCGGGCGGAGCCTTGGCGCCATGAACGTGGACAATCGCGCGGACATCGGGCTTATCCGCTTCGGAGCCGTGGATGTGATGGTCGACCGGAAGCAGGTGGCGCTGGGGGAGATTGTTGAGCCACTCGACCTTCAAACCTTCGCCGCTGTGTGTTTCGATAGTGGGGCCGGGTGAAGATCCGTTGTAGCCCCACATGGTGGTGGCGGGAAGATCGCGATGCGCTTTGCACTGAAATTCGCTCATGGCGATGCGGAAAAGCGGAGTGTCCGCGCCGGACTGGCGTTTGGCGACTGGAGGCAGCGGCAGAGGGTCTACGAATTTCGCGAGCTTTTCGGGATCGAGCGGGCGGCTATCGGCGCGGGCAGCGAGCCCCGCGGCGCTGAAGAGGAATGTTCGTCTGCTGATGGACACGTGTTTATAGACAGGGAAAGGGCGCACGCCTGATTGGCGTGCGCCCCACGGTGCTTCGTGCTGGACGCTACTGCTGGCGGCCCTGGCCGTGCGACATCACTTCGCCGCTGGTTTCGTTGAGCAGATAGAAGCCTCTGGCCGATTGCCGGTTAAAGTCGAGCATATTCACAATCGAGTTGGCAACGGCGTCGAACGAACCGCTGCCGATTCTCTGCGACTCCAGCCAGTTGTCTTCGATGAAGCGAATCACCGAGCTCTGATCGGTCACGGTGTGATCGACGAAGTTGCTCTTCGACCAGGGCGAGATCACCAGGAACGGCTGACGTGGTCCATAGCCGCAGCGGCCCTGCGCATGCGCCACGCCGTTGGGACCGGCGAGCGCGGAATTCGGTCCGGTGCTGCCGCAAAGGCCGGTGCCGGAGAGCGTATCGGCCGGGCTCGACGACTGATTGATGATCGGAGGCATCTGGTGGTCATACCAGCCGTCGGAATCGTCATAGAGGATGACGACCGCGGTGTGCGACCAGTCCGCATTCTCCTGCAGGAAATTGATGACGTGAACGATGAACGTCTGTTCGTCGAGCGGATCGGAATAGCCGGGATGGCCGTCCTGATAGCCGGGCGCTTTGAGGAAGTTCACCGCCGGGTAATTGCCCGCCATGATCGCGTCATAGAAATCGTGCACGTCGTACTGGTGGTTGGCGGCGTCCGTCTGGCCAATCGAGGTGACGGAAGCGGGGCGCGCGTGCGTGAGGTTCGCGGTGGACTTGTAGTACTGGAACGGCTCGTGGTGCGGGATGTAATCCGCCTTGGTGCCGCCGGTGATTGTTGAAGTCGTGCTGCGCTTGCAGCCGGTGGTGCCGTTGGCATTGGTGACGCCGAGGTCGAATCCCTGCGTGTAGAAGCCCCAGGTCACGCCCTTCGCGTTCAGCAGGTCGCCGATGTTCTGGCCGGCCATGGAGAAAGTTTCGCCGGAGGAAGTGGAGCAGACGTCGCCCGCGGGATCGGCGTCGCCGACGTCGGCCAGTCCGCCGGAACCATCGGCAGTGACTGCTCCGGTGCCGTTCGTGTTGTTGATGACGCCGTCGGTCTGGCCGGCGACGAGGTTGAGGGCGCCGGGCGTGGAGGGCCCAAAGATCGTGTCGTAGGAGTTATCGCTCATCGCGTATTTCTGAGCGTAGTTCCAGAGCGCCGTGACGGTGTTGCCGTCGTAGTAGCCCATATTGAGGCCCTTGGTGGTAGCCGGCGTACCGGGCATACCGGTGGAATTGGCGACGCCGACGGCCGAGGGGAAAAGGTCCATCAGGCCGCTGTGAACGGCAGTTTGTTCGGGACCATAGTTGTGATTCTGATCGGCAGTAGCGGCCTGCGAGCGATCGAGCCGGAAGGGATTCATGGCGCCGGCCGCATTGGCCGGATTCAGATTCGGGTTATTCGTCACCAGCGCGCCGCTGATGCCGTTCACGGCAGGCGTGTTCGGCAGCGGGTTGAAGGCGGGCTCGCCGGACGGATTGGTCGCGTACGGGTAGGTGCCGAAGTAATGATCGAACGAAACATTTTCCTGGAAGATGACGACCAGGTGGGTGATGGGAGTCGTCGCGGGCGCGGGCGTGCTGGATTGGGCCTGCGCGGCGACAGGACTGATGACGCTGCCGGCAATCAGCAACTCCGTCATCAGAACTGACAGATAAGAACGCATCGTTTTTACGTTTCCTCTTTCCTCGGGGATGGGGTAACGTTGACGATTTTAGGTTTCGCGAATCACAACGGGATTGCTTTTCCATGAGAGTTACGTGTCGATCCGGAAGTGCGTAAGTTGTCGAACGGATCGATCCGAATTTATGTCAGATTGATCAATCAGAAGACGCGTTTACTGAGGCGACCCACAGTAAACTTTGCCGTGTTGGCGACAGCCATCACGGCCATCACGCCGGCCTGCACGGGGTCGGTGACCACGAGATCGGCGGCGTCCGGAACGCTGCCCGCCATGTTGAGGCTGATGACCAGGAGTCCGGCGGCGCGCACCTCGCGGACGGCGGTTTCGATATCGCCGCCCATGAGCGATCCGGCGAGCACAAGCGCGCTGGCGCGGGCGAGCCGCGGAACGGCGCGGACGGCTTCGGCGAGCTGCTGTTCGCCGACAAGCGGGATGGTATCGACCGAGATGTGCTCACCGCGGATGTTGTGACGGTCCGCCTCGACAATGGCGCCGAGAGCGACCTGGCCGACCTGCGCGCCGCCGCCCATAATAATGATGCGTTTGCCGTAGATTTTCTCCATGCTCTTCACGGGCTCGACGCTGCGGACGATGGGCAGCGCTCGCAGGGCTTCCACCATTTCGGCGAGACGCGGCGAGGTCACTTCGAAGAAAACCCGCGAGCCTTCCGCGGAGTTTTCGAGGATGGAGACGGAAAAGATGTCGCCGTGGTGTTCGGCAATGACCCCGGTAACGCGGTGCAGGATGCCGGGGCCGCCATCGGCGTGGATGAGCAGGCCGCTACGATTCGAGTCCATGTAGAGTTATCATCTCAGTTGTATGAAACACAACGCAGAATTCCATTTGAGCAGACGCCAGGTGCTGGCGGGAGCGGCGGTTCTGGCCGCGGCGAGTCCGCTGAGCGCGTTCAAATCGCGCATCACGAAGGCGAGCATCAGCGC
>CAZPZE010000184.1:0-5575 GCA_964590625.1 uncultured Solibacteraceae bacterium | reverse complement strand
ACCAGCTTGCGAATGAAATTGCGATGCTCCACCAGAATGCCGGGCGCGCGAGCGGCTGCATCGCTGAAGGCGAGCCACGGCATCATGCCGGTGAGGAAGTAGAAGGCGAAGCCGGTCGCGCTCGGGTCGTTATCCGCGCGCGCACCCAGCACGATGCCGAACACGAAGAAGTACGTCAGCATCAGGAGCAGGGGATTGAGGATCGTCCAGAGCGCGCCGGCGACGGATCCGGCGTAGCGGCTGAGGATGTCGCGGCGCACCAGCGTGCCGATCAGGCTGCGATTGCGCCACGGCTGCCGAACGGGCAGCACGAAGGCGTTGCCGAGATTGCGGAAGAAACGGCGGCGCGCGACCGCGCTCTTATCCGCCGTTCGCCAGCCGCGCAGCGCGGGCGCGCTCGCATCATCCACCGCGACATCGATCAGAATGAACGGCGAACCTTTCTCATACAGCCATGCGACGTGCTCCTGCATGGGGGAGACGTAGACGGAATAATCGCCGGGCTCGGGCGGAAGCGGGATTCGGGTTTCGATCTCCTTTTCGCCGCCGGGCGGAAGATCGAGCGGCGCGCGTTCGCCATCGATGACGAGCGTGCCGGTGGGATTGTCGAACAGATGATAGCCGGTGTTCCAGCCTTCGCCTGCGCGCCACGGCGCGGCGGAGCGGTTGCGAATCTTCGTGCGCACCACGAGAAATCCGCCGGCGAGACTGACGTCCGTGTTCTGAAATTCCGCAATCACGAGTAGAGCCATGCCGGCCAGCGGTTTTTCACCGGACCGGCTTTGCGGGCCACGGCGTAGATGCCATCGCCGCGCAGATCGTGACTGAGATTGTAGCGCTTCAGCAGGTGGGTGACCCAGGCGAATTCCGGATGCGGCTCGTCGAGAAACTCGCCGGTTTCGAGACGTACGACTTCGAAGCCGGAATCGGTCAGGAGATGCGAGACCTCCATCGGCACGTATTCGCGGTTATGGCGCGCTTCGGCTTCTTCTCCTTCGACGCGAGGACGGATATAGGCGGGGAAGAACGCCGGATGGTAGCCGAGCAGAATCGCGGAAACGGAGCGCAGAGAGCCGATGTTGGGCGTGGTGAGAACGAGGTGTCCGCCGGGCTTGAGGATGCGGTTGATCTCGCTCATCATGTGCATCGGGTCTTCGAACAGGTGCTCGATCAGTTCGCAGCAGAGCACGGTATCGAAGGAGGCATTGGCGTAAGGGTAAGGATCTTTCTCGGCATCGAAGAGATCGATGTCGCATTCGAAAACCTGCCCCGATTCCGACGTGATGACTTTGTGATCTGTGCGCCCCGCGGGTCCGTAATAACAGCCGCGAACCGTGCCGTAGCCCAGCTGAAACTTCAGCGGCGCCGTGATCTGCATGTACGCGCCCATTTCGAGGACGGATTTCGATTCATCGCCGCGCGGCGTGATTTCGAGTGTGTGGACGAAGCGGGTCTTGTGAGCGGCCGCATAGCCCTGCGCATCGGACGCAACCCACGTGGTGATGGATTCAAGCGCAATCGGTTCGGCGGGAGTGGAAGAAACGGCGGCAGAGCCGGACCCGGCGGCAGCCGCGCTGGCGATCGGAGCTGCCTTCGGCGCCGGCTGCGCGTACGGATCGCGCATGAAATCGACGTAGCGATGAGCTACCGTTGTCCAGTTGCATTCGCGCTCCGCCCAGTCTTTCGCGCGATTTCCCATGGCCTGCGCGAGCTCGGGATTCGAAACCAGTATGTTCAGGAATTCGAAAATCAGATCCTCTTCGCCCGGGCCAGGCGCGACTTTCAGGCAAATGTCATCTGGCAGTTCCGAGAAGGAACCGACATCGCTCACGATCACCGCTTTCCCAAGCCCCAGCGCGCGCTGCAGCGAACCGGACGTTTCGCCAACCGTCGGAAAGCGCAGGTTGAGAACGATGTCGCAGGCGCCCATGAGCTGGACGAATCGGTCGATATCGACATGGCCGATCAGCCGCACATGCTCGCGCAGCCCCAGCGAACGGATAATCTGATCCACCGGAAATTCCGGATGCGGTTCGCCGACGAGAATCATACGCGCCCGCGGCTCGACCTTTACCAGCCGCCGCAGCGCGCGCAGCGATTCCGCAATGCGCTTATACGGCTTGATGAAACCGAACGCGCCGATGAGCGCGGTCGTTTCGTCGAGACCGAGACTCTGGCGCACCGAATTGCGATTCGTCGCCGGCAGCCAGACGCCATGCGGAATTACGGCAACCGGCCCTTCGAACCCCTGATCGCGCACCATGCGCTCCACGAAATGGCTGTGGACGATGACGGCCTTCGAAGCCCCGAGCAGACGCTTCGTCATCGGAACGCCTTCGTAATCCGGCCCCACCTCGAGGCGCCGCACACGCTGGGCGAATTTGAGCGCCGCCGCGCCGCCGTTGAATTCGCACTCGGCGACGTAGCCATCCCAGTCATCGCGAACGATGGTGAGATGCGCTACGAGGTGATGCAGGTTGGCTTCGTGCATCACGACAAAGCCGGGATTCCGCAGCGCCGTTTCGTAGACAAAATCGTGATACGGGTTATTGCCGATGTGATAGAGAACGGCATCGAAGCGCGCTGCCTCGAACCTGCGCGCGGCGGCCGCGGAGTCGAAAATCTCCACATCGGCGAGCCTGCGCAGTTCGCCAACCAGCGCTTCAGAGTAATCCGCGATGCCGCTTTTCGAAGGCGGCATGGGAGAGAACAGCGCAAGGCGAAAACGGCTCAGCGGACCAGCTCCAGAGAGAATTTTCCCATCGCGAGCGGCACGCGAACAGAGAGCGGCGTGCGCGCGGGATCGCGGTCGAAGTAGGCCTCGAACGTGTTGTCTGAAGCCGGGCCGCGGATGTGGCAGATGATTTTGTCCGAGAGTACAGGCTTGCCGCCCACGTTGATGGTAGCGGCGCCGGCATATTCGAAGCTGCCGTTATAGACTGCGCCGAAGATGATTTCCTGCGCGAGCGGCACCCGTCCCTGGCCAAGCTCGCGGCGGGCGTAGAAGAGAAACGTCAGCGCATCGCGCACACAAGCCGAGACGTTCACCTTACTCGCGCCCACGCCATTGGCGGGCGTGCGTGTTGCGATGCCGCTCTGCTGATCGATGCTCACGGTTTCGCCGCTTTTCTTCGCGCCATGCGACGTGTTCTTGTGGAAAGTCTCGGAGCAGAGATCTTTGGTGGCGGTGCTCTCGAACGAGTCTTTGACGGCGAAGCCGGGAATGGCCGCATCCAGCGTGAACTGGAAATTCCAGCCGGTGGGAGTGCCGGTGGCCGTCGTGTGCACTTCGCCCAGACTGAGACCGCTCGGCCAATTGACTGTGTAGGAAAGACTTTCATTGGTGAAGGGAAAGCCTTTGAGGGCCGGTTGAGCGGGTTTCGCCTGCGCGCCCGAAGCTCCGTTCGCCTTCGGCGGCGGCGTGATGCGGACCGGGGCGGGCTGCGAAAAGGCGGCGTGAAAGGTGAGACCAGCCCCGACGAGAACGGCGAGCCGGAGAGCGATTTTCTTCATCGTTTCCCGTGCGGGCGCAGAGGAGCCACTACAGGGGATTCTAGCGCGGAGGTGCGGGAACTGCCCTCGCCGCGCGTCTCGGCCACCACTTCGCGGTAAACATCCAGCGTGGCAAGCGCGCTCTTACGCCAGTTGAAATGCGTGGCGCGCTGCAGGCCGCGGGTTTCCATCCGCTTGCGCAGGTCGGCATCGAGCAGCACGTCCGCCATGGCGCGCGAGATACTGGCCGGATTGCGCGGATCGAACAGCAGCCCGGCGCCCTCCGCCACTTCCGGCATCGCGGACGTATTCGAACACGCCACCGCGCAGCCGCAGGCCATCGCTTCGAGGATGGGCAGACCGAAGCCTTCGTAGAACGAGGGAAACACGAAGCAGTCGCACGCGTTATAGAGCTGGATCAGGTCTGAATCGCTGACGAATCCGGTGAAATGGATGCGCGAGGCCACGCCCGATGCGTGCGCCGCGGCCATCACCCTCGAAGTGAACCAGGTCTTCTGACCCGCGAGGATCAGATGATGCGGCAGCTTCGGATTTGCCGCCAGCAGGCGCGCGAAAGCATTGATCAGGCCGATGTGGTTCTTGCGCGGCTGCAGATCGCCCACGGAGAAAATGAACGGCGCCTCCACGCCGAACCGGTCGCGAACCGTGCGGGCGGCGCGTCCGCGCGAGACGACGCGGAATTCGGGGCTGGCGGCATTCGGGATCACCCGGATCTTCTCGGGCAGGACCGGATAGGCGCGCAGAATAGCATCGCGTGAGAATTCGCTCACGGTGATGATGCGGTGCGCGAGCTTCACGGTGCGCGCTACGGTCATGCGCAGCTGCGAGCGCCGCGTGGCGGGAAAATATTCCGGGTTCTCGATGAAACTGACGTCGTGGACGGTCGAAACGATCGGCGTGCGGTTGAACAGTGGCGCGGTGTACTGGACGTGCAGCAGGTCCGGTCTATCGGCGGCGACGCGGCGCGTCAGGTCAGCGCCCAGCCGGAGGTAGGGGTTCGGGGAGACCTGCCGCGTCTGGAACTTGCGCGGGACCAGTTTTTCTGCACCAGGCTCAGAAACATAAGCAAAAAATAAAGATTCGGGCTCGATCGCGGCGAACTCACGCAAAAGGCTTCGAACGTAAACTTCGTTTCCGGTCAAATGGCGGCCGATTGCATGGGCGTCAACGGCGATTCGCATCTGCCTCCTCAGTATAGCGACGACCAGTACCGGTACCCGGGATCAACGGCAAGAGATCCAATATTTTCCAGGCGGCTGGCCAGGTATATCTTTCTTCGAACAGGCGGCGGCCACGGACTGCCATATCGGCTCGTCGGCTGGGGTCGGCGTTGAGCTGAGCAATTGAAGTTCCGAATTCCTCCGGGGTATTGGCGATGATGATGTTCTCATCGTCCCTGCATTTCAAACCCTCGGCCGCCAGGGAAGTTGCGACAACCGGACGCGCGGCCGCCCAGGCTTCGAGAATTTTGATACGGGTGCCGCTGCCCGAGCGGAGCGGCGCGATCACAATCCGCGCGCGGGCGATGGCGGATCGCGCGTCTTCGACCGCGCCGGTGGTTTCGATATCCAGGCCGGATGGGAGCAGGTGGCGTATGTACTCATCGCCGCGGCCCACGAGGCGAAGCCGCAGATCAGGGCATTGGCGACGGATTTCCGGCCAGACGGCGGACACCAGCCACGCCACCGCGTCGATATTCGGGTGATATTCAAAGTTGCCCGAGAAGACGACAACCGGCTCCTCTTCGGCTTTGGGAATGTCTTCGAGCGGCAGGGCGTTCGGATAGACCGCGATGCGCGCGGTGGGTGCGATCTTCTGCGCCGTGACGGCGTCGTTTTCCGACGTTGTCAGGATGAGCGAATAGCGCGGCAGCAGGTCCGATTCCCAGGCCTGGCACCGATCGGCGAATCGGGTGTGCCCCGCGGCCATCAATCCGGATGACGTTTCGGCGCTGCGGGCGTGCAGCACCGATTCGATATTGTGCAGATCGAGCACGGTTTTTTCGCACACGGGAGTAATCTGCGGCAGATAAGGGGCGGCCCAGAAATGCTCGACGATGCCA
>CAZPZE010000183.1:0-2454 GCA_964590625.1 uncultured Solibacteraceae bacterium | reverse complement strand
ACGCTGACGTACCAGTCCTTCACCGAAGGCGCCCCGACATATTCGACCAATCTGAACACGAACGAGGGTCAGGGATGGCTGAGCGTAACGCCGAAATCCGGCACGTTCACGCTGGCGTCGCACTCCGGCCTTCTCTATACGTACACGGCGGCCGTGACGATTAACGCCGATCCCACAAGTCTCACGGCGGGCAAGACCTATACAGGCACCGTAAACTTCAACACCTCGGTGGGCGCAATCGTTTCGGCGGCGGTGACGTTCGACGTTTCCTCGCAGGCCTCGAAGTACTCCGTATCGCAGCAGTCGATGACCTTCAGCTATCAGCAGGGCGCTTCGACGACTCCGGCCGCACAGTCTCTTTCGGTCTTCAGCACCCCCGCGGGCGGCAGCGTCACGGCTACCGCTGATCAGTCGTGGCTCAAAGTCGATTCCGGCGGCAAGACGCCGGCGGCGCTCGCGGTCTCCGTGAACGTCAGCGGCCTCGCCCCCAACGTCTACAAGGGAAACATCACGATCAAAGCGGGGACGACCGTCAGCATCGCGGTTCCGGTGACGTTAACGGTCGCTCAGACGAATCCGCCCCATCTCTCTGTTTCGCCGACCACCGAATCGGTGTCACTCGCCAGTGATGCGGCAGCTCTGAGCGGCCTCGTCACCGTTGCCAACGCGGGCGGCGGAACCCTGCAATATACGGCGTCGAGTGATTCGCCGTGGCTAACGGTCGCGACGGGCGGAACAGCCGTTTATAACGGCCCGTCATCGCTGCCGTTCAGCGCGAATCCGTCGTCGCTCACGCCTGGTACATATAACGGCCACATCACGATCAGTGATTCCGGTTCGTCCGCACAGGCGGTGGTGACCATCGTCCTCACTGTGACGAAAGCTGCCGCGCCTTCCATCCAGCTCTCCGAGGCCGGCGTTTCGATGACGGCGGTTGCGGGTGGCGCTGCGCCTCCCGCGCAGACCGTTTTCGTTGCCAACAGCGGCACGGGCTCGCTCGACTGGACCCCACAGGTTTCCACCGACTCCGGCGGCAGTTGGCTGACCGCAACAAAGTCGGGCAATTCGATTTCGATCAAAGCGACGCCGACAGGCCTCGCCGCCGGACAATACTACGGCTCCGTGAACGTGGTGGCTGCGAACGCGACGAATAGTCCGCAGACCATCTCGGTGGCGCTGAACGTTGTGGCCGCGACGGCGAACCCCGGGGTTATCGTTTCGACCGGCGGTATTCTGGTCACCGGAACCGGCGGCGGTTCCACGCCGCTGACCCAAACGGTGACGCTGTTCAATCCTTCCTCCACCGCAATGGCGTATTCGGCAGCGGTGTCATCAACCGGCGGCTGGCTGTCGGCCAGCCCGGCGAGCGGATCTGCGAACACGGGTTCCACGCCGCTCACGATTTCGGAAGATCTCAGCAGTGTCACGGCGGGCGTTCAGCAAGGCACGGTGACGATCGGCTTCGGCGACGGGACATCCGCGGCAATCAACGTGGTCGTGCTGGTACTGCCGCAGGGGACAACGCCGAGTATTCGCGCCGGATTCCGCACGCTGGCCTCGGTGGCGGCGTGTCCGTCCGGCAAGGCTTCGTATCTGATTCCGGTCTTCCGGTCGCCGGCGAATCAGTCCACCGTGAGCGCGGCAAGCGCGGTGACGGTGCAGGCGCAGGTGATCGATGATTGCGGACACGCGATTACGGCGGCGGGCGGCGGCTCGGTGCAGGTGACGTTCTCGAACGGCGATGCGGGCATCAACCTGAACGATATCGGCGGCGGAGTCTGGGAAGCCACCTGGACGCCGGCGAATGCCGGAAGTTCGGTTGTTCTGAACGTGGCGGCGACGGCGGGCGGCCTGAGCGGCAATGCCTCGCTGAGCGCGCTGAGCAGCGTCACCGTGACGGTGAAGGCGGCCGATGCCAACTCGGCGCCGCAGCCCACCGGTATCGCGAATGCGGCGAGCGCGGGGCAGGCGATTCCGGGCGTGGTTGCGCCGGGGAGTTATGTCGCGATCTACGGGACGGGCCTTGCAGGAACCGGTAATCCTTCGGCGACCTCGATTCCGCTTCCGACGACGCTGAACGGCACGCAGTTATTCCTCGGCGGGCTGCCGATGCCTCTTCTCTATGCGGGTGCGGGCCAGGTGAATGCGCTGATCCCGGAAGGCATTGCGCCGAACGCGTCGTATCCGCTGGTGGTGGTGCGCGGGATGGCGCAGTCGGTGCCGGTATCGCTGACGGTGACGCAGTTGCAGCCGGGGGCGTACACGGTGAATACGTCGGGTTCCGGAGCGGGCATCGTGACGAACGCGCTGACCGGCGCGCTGATCACGACATCGAATCCGGCGCATGCGGGCGATTTCCTGGTGATCTACGGAACGGGCCTCGGGGCCCTGACCGGTCCGAATGGGGAGACGGAGCCGGGCGATGGCGCAGCCGCGCCGAGCGATACCGTGTTC
>CAZPZE010000182.1:0-5576 GCA_964590625.1 uncultured Solibacteraceae bacterium | reverse complement strand
AGCGGGCGCGGCGGGCGGCCTCGCGGCGGCCTGGGCCATGAACCAGTTTCAGGCGGTCTGGGCGGCCGCGGAGAAGAAAATGAGGCCGCCTTCGCCCGAAGAAATCGTGGGGAAGGGGGAACCTGCGACGGTCCGTGCCGCCGCGGGGATATCGGAGGCCGTCTTTGGGCGCGAACTGACGGAGAGCGAAAAGAAGTGGGCTGGGCCTGTCGTGCACTATGCGTTCGGAGGGCTGTTGGGGGCGTTCTATGGGGCGATGGCGAGCGCCGCGCCGGTCGCCATGGCGGGGGCAGGTACCGGTTATGGCAGCGCGGTCTGGCTGTTGGCGGACGAGATCGGAGTACCGATGGCGGGGCTATCCGCCGGGCCGATCCGGACGCCGCCCCTGAAGCATCTGGAGGCGTGGGCGTCCCATCTGGTCTATGGGCTGGTCACCGAGGGCACGCGGCGGGCGATTCTGAGGGCGCTTCGAGTGCGCTGATTACGGGACGGGCTTGTCGGCCGGCTTCTCTTCCGCGGTCGAGAGATAGACGTCCGTCTGGTCGTTCGGAAGCAGCACGGCGTTCGGGAGCGAGTAGCTTTCACCCGGATACCGCTGGTACACGATGATCGAGGCGAACGGATAAGACGGGTTGGTGGAGAACGAGGCGGTGGCGAAACGCGCGTTGGCGTTCCTGTCGTCGCCGCTCCAGTGGCCGAAGCCGCTGAAGGAAATCTGATCGTAGCTACCCGACGGGAGAGTGGAAATCTTCGAATTTGTGCAGCTCACTGAGGCGATATGTTCCATCGTGAAGGTTCCGCCTTCCGAATTCCGGCCATTGCCGTTGGTGTAAGTGAACGTCGCCTGGCCGGCAGTCTGGCCGGAGGGTTTGCAGGGCACCGAGAAGCTGTAGGTGATGGGATCGCCCTGGGACGACGTGAACGACCTCGAGTCCGCCAGGACGGCGTCGCCGGGATTCGCCGGATCCGGAAGATGGGCGCCCTGAAGCTTGACGAAAATGTTCAGGTTGCCGGTGGGGCCGGAGATGTAACAGAGCCCGGGCGTGTAGGCCGGGATCGGGAAGCAGAACGTCGAGAACGTGCGGTGGTGGAAAAGGTTGGCCCGGAACATGGTCTGGCCGTTCGGCTCCTTTTCGAAGAACGCATAGTTCGGATTGGCGGGCTCCTGCGGCGGCTTGAGGGCCATGGCGAAGAAGGGGTCCGCGGAGACCCTGCCGTTGTTATCGAGGAAGATCGAATCGATGATTTGCTGGCTGATGTAGAGCGGGTAGGTAAACTCGCCGATCACCCGGCCGCTTTCGAGATCGATCATGCCCTGCGCCCAGTTGAAGACTTCATCCGCGAAGAGAATCCGGTGCTGGATGTAGGTGGCTTCGGGGAATTTCAGCTCCTGGTTGGGAGCCAGCAGGAAGCCGCGGAAGCCGGACCCGAGCAGGGGGCTGTTGGGGGGATCGGCGAAGAGCGCCTCGGGCGGCATCACGGATATTTTGAAAGGCTGAGTGCCGCCGGTGGGAGTGCCGAACTGGATTTCCAGGCGGCCCTGGAGCTCAGCGCGGCCGTTGGCAGAGCCGTTTAGCGAGCAGGGGCTGGCGGTGGTGCTGTTGCTGTTCGGCGGGCAGTTCAGCTGAGGAATGTCGAGATCAAAATCGTCACCGAACGCGGTGAAGCCGGTGTTCGCCGTGAAGACCTGTGTCTTGTTGACCGGGAGGTCCGGGCAGTTCGACGAGCAGGGCGTGTAGCCGAGATCGGTTTCCGTATCGAGATAAAGGTGCGGATGGAGGACAGAGCCGCGCGCGAGGACGGAAGCGCATTTGAGGTCCGCGTCACAGTAGGGCAGCGGCCAGCGCACGGGGTCGCCGAAGGTATCGTTGCCCAGCGGCAAATACGTGCTGCCGCGGAATTCGATATCGAGCAGGCCGTCCGGCCGCTGGGAGAAACGAGCCCAGGCGAAGCCGCGAACGCCAGGGAAGGCGATAGTGGGCGCGGTGAGATTCGGGTTCACGTTGGCGAGCGCCAGCAGCGCGGTGTTCAGGAAGTTGGCGTTCCATCTGAGTGTGTTGGGGTTGGCGTAGCCGGTAGTGAGATCCAGATCGCCGGATGAGAGGACGTTGCCATCGGTCACCTGGTTGTTACGGACGGGGAATGAGTAGCCGAGTGGGGCGGTGGCAATCGTGTCGTCTCCGAGCAGCAATCCCTGGGTGACGACGAAGTGAACGATGGAGCCGGTGACCGGCGTGAACTGAATTCTCAGGCTGCCCGACAGGTGGCTGTCGAAAAGCATCGCGCCGCCGAAGAGCTGGTTGCCACAGGTTCCATACTGCGCTTCTTTCGCCATCGTGTCGCCCTCGAACGCGATCGGCACCGGGTCGGCGCAATCCACGATCTTCGGGCTGTCGCCGACGAAGCTGGCCTTGTGATTCAATGGCAGTGTTTCGACGTTGCCCGGCGGGAGCTTCAGGGGAGTGGGGAGCGTGTCAAAGATATAGGTCGGCTGGTCGGCGAAAGCTGTGCCAGAGGACAGCAGGAATCCGGCGATGCCGGCCGCCAGGACCATTCTCCCAATCTGGTTCATGCACGGCTTCCGCATCACTGGCGCTCCTTTCGAAGCATCTCGATGGAGATCCTTCGGTCTGGGATCTGGCGGAGAGTCTCGGTTGTCCGGAGATGTCCTTTGGGCGGAATCTGCAGGACAATCGCGTCTTTCGCCGCGACCGTGCTCACGCTGACAGGCTGAAACGACGTCTTGTAAGTGGAGTTCAGGAAGCTCAGAAAATCATTCGCGATCAGAGCATTGCCGGTGGGGCCTGGGTAAACCGAGTCGAGCGAGTAGAAGCCGCCGAGGTAATCCGCGCTCAGCGCCGTGCCGCCGGCACTGGCGCCGGAGGTTTTTACTTTATGGAGAAATGCATTGAGGTCGTACACCACCGCGCCGTTGGCCCTGGCGACATTGACGATTTGGGCATTCAGGGCATTGATGCCGTCGGTGAGTTTCTGGGCAGTGGCCGCGGTCAGGATAGAGCCGTCCGGCAGAGTGCCGAGGGGACCGGCTTCGAGCTGATTCGCTATCGTCATGAGCGAGTTGCGCGTCAGGTAATCGTTTGGGCCAATCTGCGGGAAATACTGCGGGAGGACGGAGGGATCGAGATACAGGATTGCCGAAGCCGTGTTCCGGTTGCTGAAGTACGCCGTATCGAGCGGGTTCGGAATGGTGGTGGCGATGACCTGGGTCTGCAGGGCGCGCAGTCCGGAAATAATGTTGCCGTAAGTGGCGCCGAACGCGTTGGGGTCCGGCAGTTGCGTAGGATCGAGTTTTACAGCGGCGTTCAGAGCTTCGGTGTAGCCGAGTTCGATCATCGCCATGGTGGGGAACATGGCCTTTGCGTAATCGAATTGCGTCCACAGCGGAACGTTGTTCAGAAACAGTGACGGGAAGCCGAGAATCAGATTGATTTCGGTCTGCTTCATGTCGCGCTGCGCGATCGGAAGCGATGGTTTAATGGAAACCGCGTCCTGCAGGGTCAGACCCGGCACCGAAAGGTTGAAGACAAACAGCGGCGGTGAAGTGGCCTGCGTATCGGGCACGGAGTAGAACTGTCGAACGGAACCCTGCGGGTAAGTCTGAAGGCGCACTTCCTGGGTGGGATAACCCACTACGTCGCCAATTCCCGGCGGCTGAATTAACGGTTGCGGAAACGCGGTGCGGATTTGCGCTGCTGCCTGAGCTGGGAAGCTGAAATTCTGGTAAGTGGAGCTTAGTCCATAATTCGCCATGCCTGCGGCGAATCCATCACCCATGACGATAAAGCTGGTGGTATCGAGCGCCGCGGATGTCTGCTGCGCCCACGCCGCCAGTCCGAAGGGTCCGATCGCGATTACGGGTATAACCAGCCAACGCGCCTTCATATTAATTTGTGGCCGTGGGACAATTATCGTTACAAGCTACTGTAATTAATCGGTCGATAATGTCACGAGGTTTCGGGGATCGCTATGCGAAATTCAGTTAGCCCGATTATTCTCACTTTAGCCCTCGCGCTGACAGCAATTTCCACTCAGCTGCACGCAGACTGCAGGAACAGCGATTTCCAGGGCGTTTACGCCGCGGTGGTGGTGGGGAGCTTCGTTACGCCCCCCTCCGGAATTCCCGGCGGGCCCACCGCGCGCATCGGCCGCGTGACGCCGGATGGCAACGGGAACACTCATATCGATGCCATTCTTTCGGTGGCCGGAATCATCCAGCCGGAGTCGTATCCGGGGGTTTATACGATCAGTCCGGACTGCTCGGCGAAGGTGGTACTGCAGGTGCTATTCCCGGGCATCGGCGTGGTGCCGTTCACATTTACCGGGATGCTGGTGAATGGCGGCCTGAGTATGGAGCTTATCCTGATCGATCCGCAGGGCGCGGATGTGCGCATTTCGCTGCGCAAGGAAAGAGCACCCACCTGTTCGAACGCGAGCCTCAGCGGCGACTACGTGATGCATATTTCCGGCGACGTGCTCTATCAGTTCGGACTGCCGACAGGAATATTCGCGCGCCTGGGGAAAACCAGTTTCGACGGCAACGGGAAGTTCACGGCGAGTGTGCAGACGGACTACAACGGCTACATCGTGCCGGAATCTTTATCCGGGACTTATAACGTGACGTCCGACTGCCGGATGACGATGGATTTTCTGCTGGTGACGAATGTCGAGTTATCCGGGGTTCTTTCGGATGTTCTGAATGGGGCGTATCTGATTCAGAACGAGCCCGCGGGATCGGTGATTACGGGAACGCTGACGAGCGTGGATCCTGCTGCGAATGCGCTGATTCCGGCGCTCGCAGGTGGTCTGCGCCGGCATTAGGCGCGGGGCGGGAAGGCCCACCAGCCGAGATCGGCTTTGCGATAGCGTTCGAGTTCGACGTAGCTCAGGATTTCGGCAACGAAATTTTCCATTGAGAACATCTCGACCGTGGGCGCGGTGGAAGCCTCGATTTTCTCTTCGATTGCGGGATCGTTCAGGACAGTGGTGAGCGCGTCGCTGAGGCCCTCCTCGAAAACCGGCGAATCAATATTGACTCCGAAGAAAGACGGGCAGCGGCTCATGGTGTCGTTCAGCCAGGGCGTCGATTCGGAGACGACGGCGCATTTCGACAGCAGACCGGCCATCACGCGTTCGTGCGATCCATAGCGCACGCTGGGCAGCGTGTTGGCGATAATGCGCGTATCGGCATAGAGCTCATCGAGGGTGGTGGCAGCGATTGGAGCGAGGAAACGGGCGCGGCTGCCGGTGTGGTCGAGATAAGACCAGTCGCCGACGATCAGCGCGTTGTGGCGCAGGAGAGCGCGGACCAGGCGATCGGCGCGCACGGCGCGAGCGTAGAAATCAACCGAACTGCAGACGGAGAGAAACAGTTCGCGCGCTTCGCCCCAGTGGATTCGCCGGTTCTCGAATACGGTGGCGCAGCAGCCGGCGACGGTGTCATCGGCGCCGGAGAGAACGAGTTCCGCACTTTCATTGAGCAGCGCCTGAACGCGCGCGGGCAGCTTTTTCCATCCTTCGCGCAGCACCGCCGGATTGGCCCCGGTTGGCGCAAAAAC
>CAZPZE010000181.1:0-4315 GCA_964590625.1 uncultured Solibacteraceae bacterium | reverse complement strand
GTAGTTCGAAACCATTACCTGCACTTCGCCGATCGCATCGATGCTCGGCGCCTGATAGCCGCCCGTGCCGGGCGCGCCGCTGTCCTGGCTCGCGATACCGTTGATCGTCACCAGCAGCTGCCCTGCTCCGCCGTTCACCTGGGGAGCGCCGCCGCCGCCCGCCGCGCCAGTACCGCCGCGGCCGTCCGTGGTTGTCGTCTGCGCCGTGCCCGGCAGCGAACGCAGAATGTTCAGATAATTGCGGCCCGCCGAAGGCGTGTCTTCAATCTGAGTCTGGTTCACTGAAATCGTGCGGTCCGAGCTGTCGGTCTGCACGTGCGCGATTTCGCCCTGCACTTCAACCGACGTCGCTACGTCGCCGACCTGCAGCTTGATGTCCGGATTCGCGAAGCGCTCCGACTGAACCACGCTGATCTTCTGATCGTAGGCCTTGAAACCGGACTGAGCGACGTGAAGACTGTAGTCTCCCGGCGCCACGTTGAACTGATAACGCCCGCCCGAGTCCGTCGTGAATTCGTTCTGCAGCTTCGTCAGATCGTTGGTCAGCTGAACTTTGGCTCCAACAATAGCGCCACCGGATGTATCCGTCACAATGCCGCTGATCGTCGCGCCTGTCGTCTGCGCGTTTGCTGCTGGCAACAAGGCCAACAGCGCCATTACAAGAAATATCGCAACTCGTTTCATTACTACCCCCACCCTAGTGGATTCTCTGTATGCTTTCTGGTCCCTTTACAGGTGACAAACTCACTTGCAACACTAGGCCAGACTAACCTGAACCGAATGTCAATATAGTAAAAAAACACCAGCGTGTCAATGAGGGCAAGACAGATAAGTTCAATTATTTTTGTGGGTTACAAGGAATTGGTCCAGCCATGGACCCTGTGAAAAACCATATGCGGGCTCCCTTAAATCGGGTAACACCCGCCGCGGTCGGCCCTCCGGTTAGCGGGGGCCCCTCATCTGGTTGAGGACATTGCATGCAGGACCGAATCCGCCGGTACAGGACTTTTCCAGGAATGGAATTGCCTTCTCCCCGTCCGGACTGACTCCAAGCCCCCGCGCCCTCACGTAACCCGACATAAAGCAGGCCACCACCTCGCCCGAGCCGCAGGTGTCATCGAATTGTTTGAGCCCACCTCGGCTCACGAATTCACCCAACGCCTGGCAACCTTCCGCCAACCCGAGATCGCACGAATGGCCCAGCGCCTCCCCGCCCCGCACCGGAGCCAGCGGAACGCCTTTCCCCTCCGTCATCATCCGGCCATATGCAAGGCACGATTGCGCGTTGTTGCCCTCGCATTCCACCTTGAGCGCCGGTCCGCGGCCCAGGAATCCTGAGGCCGTCATCGTTCCGAACAGCCCAGCCCAGATCGCCATATGCAGGAAATTCAGCGGCCTCCATCCAAACCTCTGCAGCAGGTTCAGCGGATGGAATCGCGCCGCGAATGCCTCGCTCCATCGATCGAGCGCCCGCACCATCAGATTGAGCAGCGGCACGCACAGCAGCTTGTCATAGAACTGCGGCGCCCCAAAATTCCCCAGAATCGCATAGAGCGCAATCACCGCCGCCCCATACAGCCCCCCGAAAATAATCTTCCCCGTCATCCGCTTCGGCGAAGTGACCGGATCGGTCACCAGCAGATGCAGCCCCAGAAAAACCGCCGCATGCAGATTCGAATCGACGAAGTAAAACTCGCCCGTCGCATGCGTAAATGCCACCCCGAACACATACAGCACGGCCGCCGAAGACAGCGTCACCAGCGTCACCGAGAACAGCGCCTGAACAATCAGCCCCAGTACGAAAATCTCCAGATAGATCTGAGGCGGCCGCTGCATGGTGCCCGCGATCTCCGCGCCCCACGAAATCCCCGTCGAACTCGTCAGCAGCAGCCCCACCGAAAAAAGGAACAGCGCCGCCGCCGACGGATTGAAAATATGCTTCCGCTGCCCATCGCGGTCCCACTTGATGAACTCCTTGCAGAGGACGATTGTCGCCAGCATCAGAAACTGCAGCCAGAACCAGTCGTCCTTGAACCACAGGAACAAATTGGTGCTGAAGACAATCGGAAACGCCCCGAGCGTGAAGATCCACCGGTCGCGCCGCGCCCACGCAACGAGCATGTCGAAGGCATACAGAAATGCCACCTGCGCCAGAATCAGCGGAATATGCGTGTAGACTTCGTCCCAGTAAAGCCCCCAATACGCGAACACACACGAGTGCATCACCGCCTGCACATAATGCGAGCGCACCAGAACGAAATGAAAACTGAGTTCCCTGCCCGTCCGCTTCACCGCGGACCGCAGCAGCAGATAGAAAACACCAAGCGCCGCCGCCGGCAGCCCAAATGACAGCATCAGATCCGGATGCGTATAAATCCGTGGAAGCGCGCAGAATGCCGCAAAAACCGCCAGCGGCAGCAGGATAAATTCCGGTGACGCCTTCCGGCCCGGCGGCAGCGATTCATCTGGTCCTTTTACAGGACGCTTAGCCGCCTCACGCGCGGCGCTCCGCCGCTCCGCCCTCTTCAGACGCCCGGCCGCCGCAACACCTGCCTCGGGTAAACGAGCCACCGATCAGCAGTCCCCCATATTAAGGGGGAGTATATCAGCCACGCGTTAAAACATCCCCTTCACGAAGAACCATACCGTCAGTGCCCACGCGTAAATCAGGATTCCCCGCCGCGCATTTTCCGCGTTCAGCCGCTTCACCACAAGCGCCCCCAGGTACCCGCCCACAATGCCCGCCACCAGCATCGGCACCCCGTCGGCGTAATCGAGCGCGCCCTTCCACGAGAAAATCGCCACCGCAAGGATATTGATCGCCGCCGCGCACACCGTCCGCAGACCGGCCGCCGTATGGACATTCATGGCCGATGCCGCCAGATAGAGCGACATCATCAGCACTCCCATCCCAGCCCCGAAATACCCGCCATACGTCGAAACCACATATTGCCCGGCGATCATTACCGCCATCGACTGATGACCTCCGAGCCTCGCCGCCGCTTTCCGCAGCCACGGAGCCGCCGTGAACACCCCCGCCGCCATCAGCAGCAGCCACGGTACCAGGTTTGAAAACGTCGCGTTCGAGGTGTGCATCAGCAGCATGCTGCCCGTGAGCGACCCCGCCAGGCTCACCACCCCCATCGTGACGATAAAGCGTATCGAAATCGATCGTACCGCCTCGCGATAAACCCACGCCGACGTAATCGCTCCCGGCAGCAGCGCGAGCGATGCCGTCGCATTCGCCCGGACCGATGCCACCCCCGCAAACAGCAGCGCCGGAAACACCAGAAACGTTCCACCGCCCGCCAGCGCATTGACTGCTCCACCCATCGCCGCCGCGGCGAGCAGGATCACCAGGTGATTCATGAAGCAAATCGCCGGAAAAACGAATTTTTCTCCCACTTCGGCCGCGCATTTTCATCCGTCACCCGCACGACCAGCTTCATCACCAGATCGTTGAATTTCGCCGCCGCTGCCCGGTCAATCGGCTGATTCACGTCGTCCGTACGCCCGTGATACCGCGTCGCCAGCCAACCCTTTTCGATCTGCTCTTCCTTCGATCCCTTTTCGTTCCCGATATCCACCATCACGCTCGGAATTCCTCTCAGAATGAAACGGTACTGATCGCTGCGGATGAAAACATTCCGCACCGGATCCGGATCCGGCTGCACCTTCACTCCCATCTCCGCCCCCACCGCCTTCGCATCCGCGCCCAGCG
The DNA here is from genome assembly GCA_964590625.1 of uncultured Solibacteraceae bacterium. GTDB lineage: Bacteria > Acidobacteriota > Terriglobia > Bryobacterales > Bryobacteraceae > BOG-234. The sequence continues at coordinate 594 of CAZPZE010000181.1, read as the reverse complement.
TCGATTCATCAAGCCCGTACACCGTCAAAACCTTGAACGGATAAAGCGGCAGAAACATATCGATATTGACATCCGCCACCATATTCTTCACCGGCACCGTCGGATTCATCGCGAAATATTTTGACCCCAGCAGCCCCTTCTCCTCGCCCGTCACCGCGATAAACAGAATCGATCGCTGCGTCTTCACGTGCCCGTCATGCAGCCGCTCCGCCATATCGAGCATCGTCGCCACGCCCGACGCGTTATCCATCGCGCCATTGAAAATCGCGTCGCCGTTCACCGCCGGCCCTGTCCCCAGATGATCGAGATGCGCCGACACCACCACGTATTCATTCGGCTTCGAGCTCCCGGCATAAATCCCCGCGATATTCTGCGATTCCACCTGGCTGCGCTTCACCACCGTCTTCGCCTGCACCCGCGCATCGATCGCGAAATGCGGCAGCGCCTTCCCCCCCTCCGCGTCGTCCACAATTTCTTTGAACGTGTGCCCCGTCCCGGCGAACAATTCATCCGCATGCGCCGGATTCCACGTGATCGAAATCTGATCGCCCTGCGTCTCGTTCATCTTTGGATCGCTGAGTTGCATCGTCGCCA
>CAZPZE010000180.1:0-30963 GCA_964590625.1 uncultured Solibacteraceae bacterium | reverse complement strand
CCGCTCTCGACCGCGAAGCTGAGCAAGGCACGAATTCTGCGCGATAAGGGCGACGGTACCCGCGCGGATATGCCTATCGATCTCGACAAGATTCTGGCAAACAAAACCGGCGATGTCCGCCTGCAGCCTGGCGACGTACTGTACGTCCCCGACAGCCGTACGAAAAATGTTGCAATCAAAGCCGCCGAAGCCGCTCTCTCTGTCGGCACCGGCATAGCGATCTGGCGTGTTCCCTGAGGTTGAACCTATGAACGAGTCCAAATATCCAGTCACATATCCGCCGTCACTCGCGCTGCCCGTTCGCCGGCAGCCGCCGACCCGCAACGTCTTTGCGTCGTCGCCTCAGGTTTCACAGGAGCCCGACACCGTATCCAATGCCTGGCACGCCATCCAGCGAGGCAAATGGCTGATTCTCGCGTGCGCGGCCGGAGCGGTGCTGCTCGCGATCGTGATCAGCGGCATGCAGACGCCGATGTATCAGGCCACCACGATCCTCGAACTGCGCGATCCGGGAAAGACGATCTCCCCTTTCGCGCCGGCGCGCGCCGCTTCGGACGGAGAAACGGATTCGGAAATCGTCACCGAGGTTACGCTGCTGCACAGCGAGCCGCTGCTTCGCGACGTCGTTCAGAAGCTGGGGCTTGATAAGCAGCCGCAGTACACCTCGGGCCGCGACTCCTCGCAGATGTTCTGGCACACCCTGCGCCGCGAGAATCTGCCCGCGATGACGCCTGTCGAAAGGGCCGTCGCCGTGGCGGACCACAACCTTTCTATTCGTCATCAGGCCCGCATCATTGATCTCTCTTACAGTTCGAGCGATCCGAAACTGGCGGCCAATTTCGTCAACACTCTCGCCACGGAACACCTGACGCGCGCCACTCAGTCGGACGAGCAGACCGCGAAGCAACTCCGTGAATGGCTGGATAAGGAGACCACGGATCTGAACGGCAAGATGGCCGCCTCCGAAGCGGAGATGCAGCGCTATGCGCAGAACAGCGGGATCGTCCAGACCGATAGCCAGGACACCGTTACCCAGCAGCAACTGCGTCTTTTGAGCGAGCAACTCGGGCAGGCCGAGGCCGACCGCATGTTGAAGGAATCGCGCAATTCGGTCGCGGCCAATGCGAACTCCGACGTGCTGACGCAACTGATTGACGATCCGGTCCTGAAGAATTACCAGACTCAACTGACGGCGCTCGAACAGAAATCGCAGTCGCTGCAATCGCTCTATCAGCCGGATAGTTACAAGGTCAAAGACGTCGAAAACCAGATTGCTGTCATCAAGGCTGCGATCGCCAAAGAGACCGCTTCCGTAAAGAGCCAGGCGCAGAACGAATATAAGGCGGCCCTGGCGCGGCAGAATATGCTGCAGCAGAAATTCGACGCGGAATCTCAACACGTCTCGGCGCAGGAATCGAAATTTATCCACTACAGCACTCTCGCCAAGCAGCTCGATACCGACCGGACGATGCATGCGGAGTTGCTTGAAAAAGCCCAGGAACTCGCGCTGGCTTCGGCCGCGCCCATCACGGATCTCAAGATCGTCGCCTCCGCGACACCGCCTGTACGGCCCTACACGCCGAATTATCCGTTGAATCTCTCCCTGGGACTCTTTGTCGGACTCTTCGCCGGCGTCATCGCCGCTGTATCGCGTGAGCAGGTGCGGCCGCGGCTGCGCGCTCCTGGCGACGCCTCCACGCTGCTGCAGCTCCCTGAACTCGCGGCCGTCCCCTCGATCGACCGCCGCCGCGATGCGCAGTATCTCCTGCCGCCGCCCTCCGGCGGACGTCTCGACGATCGTCTCGAGCTTGCCGCCTGGAACGGTACGCCGACGCTGCTGATCGAATCCATCCACGACGCGCTGGCCTCCATCATGACGAGCTGCGACCGCGGTTGCCGTGTCCTGCTCTTCACCAGTCCGAATCCGGGCGACGGCAAAACCACCATCACCGCCAACCTGGCGATCTCGCTCGCGCTCTGCCGCCGCAAGGTACTTCTCATCGACGGCGATCTGCGGCGTCCGCGTCTCAATCAGATATTCAACGTGCCGCTGGAACCCGGTCTCGCCGACGCTCTGCGCGACGCGGATCCGAAGGACAATCCGGAGCCGGAAAAGATTCATACTCTGCCGGTGCCCAGCCTCTCTTTGATGACGGCGGGGAAACTCGCGACGACCTATGCGCCATTGTTTGGCGGCAATCGTCTGGGGCACTTCCTCGGCCGCATGCGAAATCAATACGACGTGATTCTGATCGATGCGCCACCCGTGCTGCATGGCCCCGATGCCCGTCTGCTCGGTCGTCTCTCCGACGCGGCAGTCCTCATCACCCGTGCGCGCAAGACCACGCGTCAGGATGCCATCGCCGCCGCCAGCCGTCTCGCGGCAGATCGAATCCCGCTCGCTGGTACGATTCTGAACGATTGGAATCCGAGATCGGACAGCTCGGCTTACAGCAGCTATCTTGCGTCTGAGCCTGAGGTGGAGACGGCGGTCCCGTGAGCGGCGTCCCGATCTACGTCAATCAGGATTTTCTGCCGGCGCAGGTTCGCGTCAAACCAGCGGTCGCCGTTCAAAACCGGCCGCTGGTCTGGCTGATGAGCCTTTGCATTTTCTTCTTTCCGATCCAGTTCCCGGCTGGTTCGATCAACATCGCGCCGTCCGACATATTTCTCGCCCTCGCGCTGATCGTGTGCCTCTTTCGCCTGCGATTCGTACCCGCGGCCTGGAGTCTCACGCACGCTGCCCTGATTCTGGTATTCCTCGGCGCTGCGGGCGTGTCGGTCTACCTGCACGGAACAATGTCGTCTTATGTGCTCGTGAAGATCGTCGGGCTGCTGGCGCTGTTCGCGTCCTACCTGACTCTCACGACGGCCGCCGGCACGTGGCGCGAGATCCGGCGCTTCATGCGAATTTTCATTGTCGCTGTCAGTATCCATTGCCTGTTTGCTGTGGTGGCTCTGAAAGTGGGTTATTCCGCCGCGTGGCTGAACTACGGCGACATGCGCGTCTCCGGGATGTATCTTGATCCGAATGCGTTCGGCGGACTCGTCCTCGTCGCGTTGCTCATGCAGGCTGGATCGTACATGGGCGGGCGCTCCGCGGTCCCGGGGTTGCTGGGCGGCGCGGTGACGATCGCGCTTGTAGCGGGTCTCTTCTTCACGCTTTCCCGGTCCGCGTGGATCGGTTTCACCTTCGGCTTCATCCTTGTCAGCATTCTGCGCCCGCGCCTCTGGGTGATTTCCGCGGTGCTGGCGCTCGCCATCACAGGCGGCACTTATCTCTGGGTCCAGAGCCATCTGAGCGCGAAGAACGAAGAACTGATCGCCCGCCAGGACACCACCATGGAGCGCATCGAACAGATTCGCCAGGCGATTCCGATGTTCGCCTCGCATCCGATTCGCGGCGTCGGTCTCGGCGAATTCGATCTGCGCAGCGATCCCGCCGGCTACCATCCGCTGATCATCCACAACACCACCGTCTGGATTCTGACCGAACTGGGCCTGCTTGGCTTTTCGATCTACATTGCGTTCGTGGCGTGGTTTTTCTGGCGCGGCTCGATTGCCCTGAAGCAAGCCGATGCGCAGGCGAAACCGCTTGTCGTCGGATTGCTCGGCGCGCACGCCGGTATGCTTGGCCTCTCAACCGGAATCGAGGTCCTCTATCAGCGCCACTGGTGGTTCGTGATGGCGATGCTGGCCTGCGCCGCCATCGCGGCCGCCCGCGACCTCGCTTTTCGCCGGGAATTTCAATATGAAGACTGAGGGCGCGCGCAGGGTCTTCGGACTTTCGATTCCCACGGGAGTCGTCAACAACGTCTTTTCGATGTACGGGATTTACTGCTCCACCTATCTGCTCGCGGTGGTGACTGTCCCGTATCTGAGCCGCACACTGGGTCCGGCTGCGTGGGGCTTGCTGGCGGCTGTGCAGTCGTTCGCCGGCTGTCTTCTGCTCGGCGTCGAATTTGGATTTACATTCTCCGGTACGCGCGAGGCGGCCCGCAGCACCGGCGACTGGAGTTCTCTGCGTCAGGTCGTATCGGCGGTTCAGGGGGCGAAATTCCTGCTCGGGCTCATCAGCTTCGGGATTGCCTTTGTTGTCGAACTGAGCATGCCGTTGTTCCGCGAGCACGCAGGCACGTTTTGGTGGGGGATTGCCTGGGCAGTGCTGCAGGGCTCGAACCTGATGTGGTTCTTCCAGGCGATCGAACGAATGCAGCTGATGGCGACCCTCGATTTCGCCATCCGGGCGATTGCGGTAGCCGCTACTTTCGTATTCGTGCACGGTCCGGAAGATGCGTGGGTAGCGCTCGCGTGTCAGGCCGGCGCATCGTTCTTCTCGCTGCTGATTTCGGTCGTGCTGGTCTCCCGGATTTCCGGCTTTGAGATTCCGACAATGAGCGCGGCGCTGGGCGCGCTCCGTGGCAGCGCGAGGACTTTCATTCCGCGCAACGCCTCCAACCTTTTCTCGGCCGGTAATACGTTCCTGCTGGGCTTTTTTGCGCGTCCCGAGATTGTCGGATTTTATGCCGGCGCCGACCGCATCTGCCGCGCTCTCATCGGTCTTCTTGCTCCCGCGAGCGAAGCCGTTTACCCGCGCATCAGCCATGTAGCCACGCAGTCGCGCGACCGGACGCTGCGTCTGGCCAGACTGGGCGGATTCATCATGTGCAGCGTCGGGATTGCAATGGGGGCTGTCATGTGGCTGCTGGCGCCGCTGCTGGTTCGCCTGCTGCTCGGCCCGGGTTATGACGCTGCGATCATGCCCCTGCGAATCCTGAGCCTTCTCGCTCCTCTCGTTGCGCTTCGCAATGTCCTGACAATTCACTGGATGCTGCCGCTCGATCTCGAAAAAGAACTCAACGCGGTCGTTCTCGCCTGCGGCGCGCTGAACGTTGTTCTCGCGGTCCTGATTGCCCCGCGATTCGGCGGCGTCGGCATGGCCTGGGTCGTGGTCGCCACGCAGGCCTGTGCCGCTTTCGGAGCGTGGGTGCTGCTTCGGTGGATGCGGCTCGATCCGTTTTCCAGGCAGCCATCGAACAGCGGCAGCGATGTGGACTGTGGTGTGCACTACACACCACAGACTGTCGCCAAATGACAGATCGCTGAGGAATCGAAAGCATTATGAAACTGCTCCACGTCGTCGGAGACTCAAAATTCGGCGGCGGGTCCGTCATCATTCTGGATCTCGCCCGCATGGCACGCGATCTCGGGTGGGAAGTCGATGTACTGACCACCGATCCCGCGCTGATCAAGGTTCTCGAAGAGAATGGCATCGGCGTCGTCTATCTCGAAGCCATCTGGCGGGATATCCGGCCTGTCCGCGATGTGCGCGGCCTGTGGAAGCTCTGTCGGTTTCTGCGCCGCAATCCCTACACGCTCGTGCATACGCACACCTCGAAGGGCGGCTTCGTTGGGCGCCTCGCCGCGAAGATGGCCGGAGTGCCAGCGATCGTCCACACCGTTCACGGTTTCGCGTTCCATGAACAATCGAAGCCCTCCGCGATGCGCGTGTACGCGGCTCTCGAACGCCACGCCGCGAACTGGTGCCACCGCATCATCACGGTGAGCGAATTCCACCGGCGCTGGGGACTCTCGCTCGGAATCGGCGATGAAAACAAAATGGTCGCGATTCCGAACGGCATCGCACCCGAGCGCATCGAAGTGACGAAGGGCAGGGAAGCGACGCGCGCGGAGCATCGCCTTCAGCCTGACGACTTTCTCATCGTCTCGATTGGGCGCCTCGCGGATGGCAAAGGACTCGACGATCTTCTCGCAGCCGTCGCCACCGTTCGCCGCCAGATTTCGCGTCCGGTCAAACTTTGGCTGCCGGGAACCGGCCCCATTCAGCCCACGCTCGAGCAACAGGCCGCGCGGCTCGGATTGCAGGATTCCGTTCACTTCCTCGGCTTCCGCAAGGATGTTGGCGATCTTCTCGCCGCCGCCGATCTGGTGGCGCTCCCCAGCCTGCGCGAAGGCCTTTCCATCGCGCTGCTCGAAGCCATGGCGATGGAGAAGCCGATTGTCGCCACATCCATCGGGAGCAATCGCGAGGTCACGCGCGATGGGCAGTGCGCGCACCTGATCGCCCCGCGCGATCGTGCCGCGCTTTCCGTCGCGATTATGAAGATGGCGAACGAGCCCGAGTACGCTCGCAAGCTGGCTGCCGCCGCTGTCTCCACATTCCGCGCTAACTATACGAGCCGCGTCATGCTGGATCGCTACAGCATGGAGTACGACAAGGTTCTTGAGGAATGCATGCCCGTCGTCGCGGGCGATGATCGCGAGCCGTTCGGAAAACGCGCCATCGACGTCATTCTCTCGGGCGCCGCCCTTGTCATCCTCAGTCCTCTGCTGCTCGCGATCGCCGCGGCGGTGCGCCTCACCTCTCCGGGACCCGCGCTGTTCCGTCAGAAGCGGCTCGGCCGTGGAGGCCGCGTGTTCACGCTGAACAAATTTCGCACCATGACGGTGAACGCTCCGGACCTTCGCAATGCCGATGGCTCCGCCTGGAGTTCACCCGACGATCCGCGCGTCACGCGCATCGGTCACTTCCTTCGCAACACGAGCCTCGATGAGCTGCCGCAGCTGATCAACGTGTTCAAGGGCGACATGAGCCTCGTCGGGCCGCGTCCTGAGCTGCCGGATCAGATTCGCTTCTATTCCGAAACGGATAAGCGCCGGCTGTGGGCACGCCCGGGCCTGACTGGCCTTGCCCAGATCAGCGGCCGCAATGAAGTTCCCTGGGAGCGCCGCCGTCAGCTCGATGTCGAATACATTGATCGCCGCTCCCTTGCTCTGGACGCCCGCCTGCTGTTCCAGACTGTCGGTTTCGTCCTGCGCCGGCAGGGAATTCACACCAGCCGCCAGAAGGAGTCGTCATTATGATCGCCACCGAGACCGCAGGCAGCCCCGTGCGTGTGGAAGAGCTGGAGTATTTTGTCGCACGCCACGGAAGGCAGGGGTACACTCCGTGGCATCAGATTGCCACTTCAGACCGTGTGGAGGCTCTCGCGGCGCAACGCGTTCGAAACCTGTTGATGCGGGAAAGCACACATCGGGTCTACTGGCGGAATGATTTCGAAATATCCGGACTGGCCTGCTGGACCGAGCTTGCCTGGGATTCCGAACAGTTCGGTTTTCCCGCTGCGCGTATGGATCTGCTCGTTGCGAGCGGGGATCGCAGCGCCGCCGCTTCCATTAAGCGCGATCTCGTGGCTGAAACCGTACTGGCTTGCGGGAATCGTGGCATACGCCACCTTACGGCGCGTGTGGACGCCGCCGATCTGACGTCCATCGAAGCCCTGCGGAAGAATCATTTTGATCTGATTGACGGCATTCAGACTTTCGCAATCCGCATCCCGCTGGCAGCGGCTTTCCATAAAGAACCACGCTCCTTCGAGTTGCGTCTGTTCCGCGAATCCGACCTTCCGCAGGTGCGGGAACTCGCACGGAGCGCCTACATTTATGATCGATTTCACGCTGACTCCGCGATCGATGCGGATACTGCAGACCGCATTAATGAAACGTGGGTCATGAACAGTTGCCTCGGCAACATGGCGGATGCTGTCGTCATCGCAAGCTCCGGCGACCGCGTTCTTGGGTATGTGACCTGCCGCATAGATGAAGAGGCAACGCGCGTGCTTGGTATTGGCTGCGGCGAAATTGGTATGGTTGCTACCGCGGCGGCCGCCCGTAACAGCGGCGTCGCGTCGGCAGCTACTATGGCCGCGCTTGAGTGGTTTTCGCTTCAGGGTATTTCATTTGTCGAGGTCGGCACGCAGCTCAGGAATATCGCTGCGGCGCGGCTGTATGAACGTTGCGGTTTTCGGCTGGCGGCCGCCAGTCTCACCTGGCGACGGATCGTGTAGCCAGGTATTCAATTTCAATTACAAAGGTCGAACGGGGAAATCAATCCATGACACGCACTGAATTTCTGCCTTACGGGCTGCCGTCCATCGGCGAAGACGAAATCAATGAGGTAATTGACAGCCTTCGCGGAGGCTGGCTCACAACAGGGCCCAAGGTCAAGCGTTTCGAAAACGAATTCGCGGAATACGTAGGCGCGCGTCATGCGATTGCGGTCAGTTCCTGTACGGCCGCGCTGCATCTTTCGCTGATGGCTCTGGGCATCGGTCCGGGCGATGAGGTGATCGTCCCCACGATGACTTTCTGCGCCACCGCAAATGTTGTGGTGCACACAGGCGCGAAGCCGGTTCTGGTCGACGTGAACGAATATCTGCAGATCGATCCGCAGGCCGTCGAGAACGCAATTACGCCGTGTACGAAGGCAATCATCCCGGTACATTATTCCGGCATGGCGTGCGATCTCGATGAAATTCTCCGTATCGCGAATTCGCACGGAATTCCGCTCGTCGAAGACGCCGCGCACGCCGCCGGTACGCGTTATCACGGTCGCCTCATCGGCACGCATGGCCTTGCCACCTGCTTCAGCTTCTACGCGACAAAGAACATGACTACCGGCGAAGGTGGAATGATCACCACGAATGACGACGCATTCGCGGATCGCGTCCGCCGCCTTTCCCTTCATGGAATGAACCGCGACGCGTGGAAGCGGTATGGTGAGACCGGATCGTGGTACTACGAGGTCACAGAAGCGGGATTCAAGTGCAACATGATGGACATGCAGGCGGCCATCGGCATTCATCAGCTCCGCCGTCTGGAATCTTTCAATGAACGCCGCCGCGCCATCGCTGCACGTTATAACGAAGCCTTCGCGGCTTATCCCGAACTCCGGCTGCCCGAAGAGATTCCGGGAAGGAACCACACTTATCACCTTTACGCTGTGCAGATTCGCAGGGAAGCTACGAATCTCGATCGCGAGACCTTTATCGCCGCGCTGAAGAAAGCGCGAATTGGCACCAGCGTACATTTCATCCCTGTGCACCGGCATCCGTATTACAGTGAGCAGCTTGGCTATACACCTGCAATGTTCCCTGTAGCGGAACGCCGTTACCACGGTTTGATTTCGCTGCCGTGCTATCCGGCGATGTCGGACCGTGATGTGGAAGATGTGATCGAAGCGGTTCACGCAGTCATCGGAGCTTCGCGGCAGAACACAGATTCGTCCGTCGCTCCTTCACTGACTCTCGCGGCGGCATAAGCGGCGAAGACAACGAAATTTCATACACGGGATGAGGAATTACTAAAACAATGCTTGACGCAATTCGGCGGACACCTTTTCGTACTGTTTCCTGGCGGATACTCACTGACTTTCTGGTGATTCATGCCTGCCTGCTCGTGGCCCTGGCCGCGGCGGTTACATCGTACACGGTCATGGGGCACACAGATACAGCCCGCACCATCGCAGAATATTTTCCCCATTACTATGGCCGGTTCTTCTGGCCGTTGTCTCTGGTGTTTCCCGTGGTCTTTCTGATGACCGGCGTCTATGAGCGCTCCGGCTTCTACACGCTGCGCTATCGCCTGAATACGATTCTGCGCGGCGCCGGTCTCTCGCTGCTCTTCTTCCTCGCCGCGAATTATCTGATGTTCCGCAATGATCTCGTTTCGCGCAGCGTCGCGATCTGGTTCTCCGTCCTCCTGACGGCGGCCATGTTCGCCGCGCCGTTCCTCGAACGCCGTCCGAAGGATGTTGAGGCGCGCGCCGGCAGAAAGTCGCGCAGCGGCCAGAATGAAGCCGGTCCGATCCTCGTCGTCGGCGGTGCCGGCTACATCGGCTCGATTCTTGTTCGCCAGCTCCTCGATGCCGGCCACAAAGTGCGTGTGCTGGACCGCCTCGTCTATGGTTACAACGCGATCGAGGACGTGCTTCACCATCCGAACTTCCAGTTGATCGTCGGTGACTGCCGCAATATCCAGACCGTGGTCCGCGCAGTGAAGGGAACGAGCACGATCATCGATCTCGCAGCCATCGTCGGCGATCCCGCTTGCGAAGAGGACCGTCAGACCGCGCTCGAAACCAACTACGCCGCAACGCGCATGCTGATCGAAGTCGCGAAGGGTTTCCGCATCAAGCGCTTCCTGTTCGCCTCGAGCTGCAGTGTTTACGGCGCTACCGATGAGCTGGCGGATGAAACGTCGCCCGTGCGCCCGATCTCGCTCTACGCGCAAACCAAGGTCGATTCCGAGCAGGCGCTGCTGCGTGCCCGCAACGAATTCTTCCATCCGACGATTCTCCGCTTCGCGACCGTCTTCGGCTTCTCCTATCGCCCGCGCTTCGATCTCGTGGTGAACCTGCTCTCGGCGAAGGCTCATCAGGAAGGCGCGATCACGATCTTCAATGGAACGCAGTGGCGCCCGTTCATCCACGTGCGTGACATCGCCGCTGCGGTGGTTCACGTCATGAACGCGCCGCTCGGCCTCGTCAGCGGACAGATCTTCAACGTCGGCAGCCCCGACCTGAACTACACCCTGACCGACGTCGCCAACAAGATCCGCGAGCACTTCCCGGACACCCGCGTCGAGCAGGTCGAGAACTCCGACCGCCGCAACTATCGCGTTTCCTTCAAGAAGATCCAGAGCCAGCTCGGCTTCGACTGCGCCTGGAATCTCGATGACGGTATCCGCGAGCTGAAGCAGGCGTTCGAAGACGGTAAAGTCGCCGATTACCGCGACATCAGCTACGACAACAAAAAGTTCCTCAAGGCGATCGGCGTTTCGACCCGTACCGACGAGATGGATGCCAAAGTCATGGCTGCCTTCTCGGCGCCGTGCGAGCCCTTCAGCTCGGATACGGCGAATCTCGTCGCCGAGCCTGCTGTCGCGGCCGCCAGCTAATAGAACGCACCCCAGGGAGATGAGGTGGCAACTGTGCTGAAGGCCAAAGGAAAACCGGGCTTCGTGATGGACCAGGGAGCCGTCGTGCTGTCCCTCGATGCGGAACTGCTCTGGGGCCATCTCGACATTCTGGATGAGAAGCGCTTCAGCGCTCGTTATCCGAATGCCCGCGCTGCTTACGACCACGTGCTGCGCTCGTTCTGCAACGCAGGAGTGAGCGCCACGTGGCTGGTGGTGGGAGGGATGGCTCTCAATGAGTGCCGCGGCCCAGCGGACGCCCGCATGAAGGCACTCCCCGCCTTGTGGCGGCAACGGATTCCCGCGGGCAACGAAGTGACCGCGCCCCTCTGGTACCGCCGCTCCTTCATCCGCCAGCTCGCGAATGCGTCGACGCCGCAGGAAGTCGGCCTGCATGGCGGACTCACGCATCTGATCTGGACGGATCCGCATTCCGTTCCGGACGTGGCGAAGGCGGAACTGGAAGCCGGGATGACCGCGCTGCGTGAAGCAGGTGTGCAGCCCGCGTCCTTCTCCTTTCCGCGCAATCTCGAGCGGCACCATTCGCTGCTCGCCGAAGCCGGACTGCGCTGCTACCGCGGTCCCGCGCCCATCCTCTCGGAGAAGATGGGGCGGACGCTGCCGGGCGCCGTCCTTCGCGTCATGGATGAGCTCGGGCGTTCCGTGCCGCCGCCTGTGTGGCCGCAGCAGAAGATGCCGGGCCTCTGGAATATTCCAGCGTCGATGTTTCTTTATCCCATCGGCGAAGCGCGCAGCCGCATCGTCAGCCATGCGACGCGGCTCGATCGCTTCCAGAAGGGGATTGAGGCGGCGGCGCGTCATCGCGGTGTCTTTCACTTCGGCCTGCATCCCGTGAACCTCGCCGAATCGCCGCGCGGATTCCAGCTGTTCGATTCACTGATAGAAAGGCTGGCGCATGCGCGCCAGAAGGGTGACGTCTCCATTCTGACGATGGCCCAACTTTCCACCCGCATGGAAGCGCTTGCGGAGAGCGCCGGTGTTCCCGACGCCAGCCCCGAGCCGCTCACAGGGATGATTGGCGCCGGCCAGTATTGATGGCCCGGCGCGGGGGTCTCGACAGACTACAGGTTCATGAATTGGATTTCCAGGAACTGACGCATGCCCACCGTTATCCTCGCGAGGAAAGCTACGGGACCAGAGTCAATTCCGGTCAGGGGCCACATTACGGCAACGGAGTATCTGCACCAGATCGGCGTACCTCAGCTTCGTCCGTGCACCGCGCCTTTTGATCCAGGCTACGACCTCTCCACCGTGGAAGGTCACCTGGCGCAGAGCGCGAATCTCATGGAGGTGCTCAAGATCTCCATGGCGTGCTGGATCATCGCCGATGAGACGGTGACCCGGCGCAAAGTGGCTGCCGCCGCGGCGCACAGCGTTCCCACGGTGACAGGGAACGGGCTATTCCAGATCGCCGTGGCGCAGGGCCTGATCGAATCCTACCTGGATCTCTGCGCCGATTTCGGCGTTGTCCGCGTGGAATGCGGCGAAAGCCACGCCGCGCTCCCTCTGCGTCCTTCGCTCATCGTCAAGATGGCGCATGCCCGCGGCCTCGAAGTGCAGTTCGAGCTCGGCGGGCATTTCTCCGCCAATGAAACGATCGAACGAATGATCGATCAGGGCGATAGCTGGCTCAACGCGGGTGCCGTCCAGATCGCCGCTCCCGCCGGTGACGCGGAGCGCGGCACCGGTTATTTCGATACGCTCGGTCACTTCAATCCCGTTTTCGGTGAGCGCCTGGTCCGCGCATTCGGGCTCGACATGATGACTTTCTCCGCGCCCGATCCCTGCACGCAGTTCGCGCTGCTCCAGCATTTCGGCCGCGAAGTGCATCTCTGCGACGTGCGTCTCGAGGATCTCCTGAACGTAGAAAGCTTTCGACGGGGACTGCACTCCGCCGCGTGGTCGAACGAACAACTGCACCCCGGCTCCGCGGGACCGGCCGCCAGTGCATAGGCCAGCGCGGCCCTTCATTATTACCGCCGCAGCACACTCATCCCCGGGTCCAGCGTCGCCTTCGCCCCCGGCCCGGACACACTCACGGTAAACTTCACGCTCCCATTGCTCGTACGAATCTGCTTCACGGTCGGCTTCCCGTTCCCCACCCGAATCTCCACCGGCACCAGCACCGTGAAATCATTCGGCACATCGCTCTGCGTAATCGTCCCGTTGAGTTTCTGACCGGTCACCGTATACGTCAGCTTCAGCGTCGGCATCCCGGTGTCGTAAACCCACTGATCGAAGAAATCGGTCAGCTTCGGATCCGGCGAGCCCGCGGGCAGAAACTCCGCGCAAAGCTCGCGGAACTCATCGGTCGTAATCGTCTTGTATTCGTACCGCCGCCGCATCTCCGCCAGCATTTTCAGAAACGCCGCATCGCCCATCCGCCGCCGCAGCATGTGGATGATCCACGTTCCCTTGCCATAGAGCACCGCGTCCACCGCGCCCGGCGCATCCGCGCTTTCCAGCCGGCGCCCCTCCACCACAGGCCCGCGCGCTTCCGCGATCGTTCCGTCCGCGCCCTTGAGCAGCAGTTGATCGTGATAGTAGTTGAGAGCCCTCTCGATCGCCCTCGGCCCCATCCGGCTCTCCAGAAACATCAGCGCCGAATAGTTCGCCAGCGATTCCATCAGCCATTCGTGATGATAGGAATCCGTGGTCACGATGTTTCCCCACCACTGGTGGGCGGTCTCGTGCGCCTTGAGCAGGTCCCACATGAATTCTTCTTCCGCAAGCGCACCCGGCTGGCCGTGCAGCATCGAAGGATCCAGATAAAGCCGCGTCGGCAGGTAAATCATCCCCGCGAATCCCTGTCCGAACCGCCCGGTGATCGGCGAAACCTCGATCTGTTTCAGCGGTGGATCCCCGAACCGGCTGCGGAAATATTCAATCGCGGCCCGCGTCTCCGATGCAATGGCATCCAGCCGTTCCGCCGGATTTGCCGGAGTTGCGGGCGGTGTCACCACATCCGGCACCCGAAGCGTATGCGACGATGGCGCCGACGAGGGCACAGGAATCGGCGCTACGCTCGGGCGAATTGAATCCTCAAATTCGCGATTCGCGAATACGTCGAGCCCGATGCCGCTTTTCTCCGATCCCCGCCGCGTGTAGCGCCCCAGGTTCAGTCCGAGCAGCCGCAGCTTTCCTTCCGGCACGCGATGCGTGGTGCGGATGCCGTCGTGCGTCTGATCGCCGCGAACCGCCCCGGCCGATATCAGATCCAGATTCTCCGGATAGTGAAACGTTGCATCGTACGTCGCGAACTGCGCGCCGCGCCCCGGATACCACGTCCCCCGGGCGCGAACGGAATAAATGCCGTCGTCCGTCTCCTCCACCACCTTGCCTTCGTCTGTAATCTCGATCTCATGCTCCGTCCCAGGCTCGAGCGGCTGCGGCGGTACGATCAGCAGAAGCTGATTGCCCGAATTCTGCACCAGCCCCCCGCGAATCGAATCGTGCTGATAAAACTCCGCCGGAACCCCGTCCACCCTGGCGGATTTCACGCGCATCGCGCCATCGAGCTCGAGCGGAACGATGTCGCGCGAATCGGGCCGCGCGCGGATCCGTAGTTTCGTTACGCACTTCATGTTCAGAGACGCGTCCATCGTCGCGTCAATGTTGTAGGAAAGGATCTCTTCCTCGGGCTGGAATTCCGGCTGGCCCCGCCGGTCGCGCGCCACAAACCGCGTCCACGTTTCCCAGGTCCCCACGCCGTCCCGGAATTCCACCTTGCCGGCGCCGATCTGCTCCGGCGCGCGCGCGTCATGCACGATATCGAAATCCCCGAGCTTACGCCCGCGCAGCGTGGCGTCGAAAAATCCTTCGCCGCTCGGCCCCTTCGTCATCAGATCGAGCACAATGCGCGTCTCGAAGTTCGTCGTGAGATTGGTGACTGTGACGTTCCACTTGTCCGCCATCAGCAACCCCATCTCCTGCGATTTCTCCGCCGTCGGATCTTTGCGAATCCGCTCCGCCAGCGCCCGCGCGCCGGCGTCGGTAAAGAAGAACACCGCATTCGAGAAGTGCTCGTCGAGGTTGGGAGCTCCCGTGAATGAAGCCAGCGTCTGCCGCTCCGCGCGATCCGGCGGCAGCAACACTACCTCGCCGTCGCCGCCTTCCACATCCGTGCTGAAAACAGCGCTGATGGGCGCGCCGTTCACCGGCGTCCCGAAAATCAGATAGCCTTCGGTGAGATAAAAGGTTACGTCCTGCTGGTGGATCTCAATATCGCGGACGTGGTAACACTCCCCCGGATTGAGGCTGGCGGAAAGGACCTGCTGGGCAAGGTCCGAGGCAGTATGTAAAAAAGGCGCCGTTTGCGCGGCGCCGGGTATTACGGGGCAGAGAAGTGCGATCAGGAGCAGTGCGCCGAAACTGAGACGCCCGCGCACAACCGCTCCGCGCTAGGCGGCTTTCGCAATAGGCAACTGGCTGACGCGCGCCAGGCCGAAGCGCTCCAGCAGACGGATCACCGGCCATGCGGGATCGAACTCGCGTCCGCGCAGGGAGAAGCGCGCCGAAGTCGGATGCGCGTGGTGATTGTTGTGCAGACCCTCGCCGCCGGTCAGCATCGCGACCCACTGGAGATTGGTCGCCTGCTCATCGAAGTTGCGATAGCCGATCTGGTGGCCCAGGCTGTTGATCATCGAATTCAGGAACACGTAGACGACCATGTTGGTGATCCACATCGCCGTGCCCCAGGCCCAGCCGAACATCAGAACAAAAACGCCCAAGCCGAGGAACACGCCGTAGTTCAGGCCGGGAATCTTGTCGAGCAGGTCTTCCTTCCAGTCGGGGGTGTACTTGCGGATGGTGTCGGCGTTCCTTGTTTCGGTCCGGTACATAAAGTAGTTGCCGAACAGAACGGTCCACATGCCGCGCAGAACCGGGCTGTGCGGATCGCCTTCGTGATCGGAAAAATGATGATGCTTCCGGTGGACAGCGGCCCATTCACGCGGAATGATTCCCGTGAAAACGGCCAGATGCAGGTGCATCAGGAAACCGACCACGGGATGCAACTCCAGCCCCCGATGGGTCTTCGCCCGGTGCAGATAAATGGTGGTGCAGAAGACCGACATCTGCACGATTACAAACGTAATGAGCGCCATCCACAAGTAATGCATTCAAACTCCAGTTGGAAATAGCCAAAGGACAGGCTTCGACCGTAGTTCCATAATATCAGACCTTGTCGGCTCACTTCGCTGAATCTTCGGTAAACATCTGCAATCTATTTAGCAGGCGGGGAGGTGGAAGCGCTTCGAAGCCGGGTTTATAGTGGAAACAGGAACTCCCATGATCGTCAGAATCCGTTTCGGTCAGGGTCGGGTGGTCACCCACCGAAAGGGAAAGAACAGCCGGGCTGCGCGTTTGCTGGCCAGCCTGCTGAGCCTGGTCGCCATCTCGTTCGCGATTTTCGGCTTCTGGCGGCTCGGCCAGGATCTCGATATCCTCGGCGACTTCGTATTTACCACAGGTTTTCTTTCACATTGGCAGGTCTGGATCGCCGCGGCGGCCGTCACGCAGTACGCCGTCTGGCGGCTGATGCGGTATTCGAAGCAGAGCGATGCGGAAGACGGCGAATCGAACTCCGACGAATCAGCCGCTCAGAAGCCCGCGTTGCGAGCCGGCTGACCCTTCCGCGATCTGCTATTCTGACGGCAGGTTTCGTTCTTTTTCTTCAATGCGTATTGACACGCGCTACCGGCGTTCGGCGTCTTTGCTGTTCCCCTCATTCCCACCGGGAGTGAAGTGGCTGATAGCCGTCAACTGCGCTGTCTATATCCTCCAGCTCATCTTCGTCAATTCCACTCTGCTGGGCCAGTCGTTTCTCAGCGCCTTCAATCTGGTCCCGTTCGAGGTGGTGCACCACCTCAAAATCTGGCAGCTCGTCAGCTACATGTTCCTGCACGGGAGCATCACCCACATCCTGTTCAACATGCTGATGCTCTGGATGTTCGGGGCCGCTGTGGAGCAGACCTGGGGAACGCGAAGATTTCTCCAGTATTACTTCATTTGCGGCATCGGCGCGGGCGTTTCCGTGGTGCTCGCCAACGTGGCGTTCGGAGACCCCCTGCAGGCCGTGATCGGGGCGTCCGGGGCCATCTACGGCCTTCTGATTGCCTTCGGCATGCTGTTTCCCGATCAGGAAATCCTGCTCTTCCTGCTGTTCCCCGTGAAGGCGAAATATGCGGTCATGATTTTCGCCGCCATCGAGTTTTTCGCGCTGCCGCAGGGCGGTCCGGTCAGCCATCTTGCTCATCTTGGTGGCATGCTGGTCGGCTACATCTACATCAAAACCCAGTTCGCCCCCCAGCGTCCGCGCCTGGCCACCGCATCCTTCAGCCCCTCCGGATGGTGGCGGGAATACAAGATGCAGCGCGCCAAGAAGAAATTTCAGGTATATATGAAGAAGCACAGTTCGGATAAAGGGCCGTGGGTCAACTAGCCCGCGCCGGGTGGGACTGCGATCCTGCCGCCGGGCTTCTGCCTCGGGATGCCCACTTGAAACAGACCCTCACTCTGCTGCGTACTCATAAGGAGACGTGCTTATGAAAAAGCTATTCGCCGCGTCGGCGATCCTTCTGGGCTTGCTGGCCGTTCTGGTCGCACAGGAAGGCCCGGTGAGCAGTGAAACAGTCGCCCGCCCCCGGCGGCCTGCGGTAAGCGACACCCCCTCTGCCACGCCCACGCCCGCGCCCGAAACTCCCACGCGGTCCGCCCCCGCGCCCGCCCAGCCGGGCCCTTCGGAAGATCTGCCGAAGATTCCTTCCAAACTGGCGCCGCGCCCCGGCAAAGGTCAGGATGCCGGTCAGCTCTCCACCACCTTCCGATCCGAAGCCAACCTCGTCACGGTCGACGTTGCCGTGATGGACAACAAGAACAACTTCGTCCCGAATCTGCCCCGCAACTACTTCCGCATCCTCGAAGACAACGTTCCGCAGAGCATCAAGGAATTTTCCGTGGGCCAGGCGCCCCTGACGATTGCCCTCGTCGTCGAATTCAGCAGGTACTATCAGTGGTACGGCAGCTATAACTGGTACTTCACCCTCCAGACCGCGAGCGCTTTCATTAATTGGCTGCGGCCCGATGACTACATGGCCCTCATCCGCTACGATCTCCGCACGGTGATCGTCAACGACTTCACGAACAACAAAGAAGCTCTGAACGAGGGACTGCAGTCTTTCGGCTTCCCCGATTTTTCGGAAATGAATCTCTTTGACGCCCTCACCGACACCGCCGACCGCATGTCGAAAATCGAAGGCCGCAAAGCGATCCTGGTTCTCACCTCCGGCATCGATACTTTCAGCAAGCTCACCTTCGATCAGACCCGCCGCAAGCTGCAGGATTCCGGCGTCCCCATTTATTCGATCGGACTGCTGCAGATGATCAACCCGATGTACGACAACATCGATCTTCTGCAGGCGCAAAACGAGATGAGGACCTTCGCGAAGGAAACCGGAGGCCAGTCTTATCTGCCGCGCTGGCCCGCGGAAATTCCCGATGTGTTCAACGCCATTCAGGCCGACCTGCGCAATCAGTACACGCTTGCCTACGCGCCCTCCAACACGGCGCGTGATGGAAAGTTTCGGAAGATTACCGTGCAGCTCATCGACCCCGCGACGAATCAGCCCGCCGTAATGCGCGATGAAAAGGGCAAGGTGATCAAATATTCCATCCTCGCCAAAGCGGGTTATACCGCTCCGCGCGAGGTGGAATGAGGCGATAAGCTGCATTGATAAAACGCATTTCGCCTGCGTTGTTTTCCGCCGCGCCGCTACATCGCGCTGTGTTGAAGTCAAGAACTGAATTTGCTCTTGTTTCAACCGGATGCAAAAGTCTTGACAGTCCGATGACAGGTCTGTTACTTTCAACCGTTCCCGCAATGAAATCTGATCCGGCCGCACGCCTCTCTATCCTTCTTGTCGACGAAAATGCAAATGGCCTCGCGGCGAGGCAACTCATTCTCGAAGAGCAGGGTTTCGCCGTCACCACGTGCGCAACGGCCGAAAAAGCCTGGGAAATTTTCCAGAGCGGGCGCTTCGATGTTGTCGTCACGGACTACCGTTTCTCCGGCATGAACGGTGGCGAACTCATCCGTCTCATCCGCGGCGCCGATTCTCCCGCGCGCGTGATTCTGCTATCCGGTTTCATCGGCGTGATCGGACTCAACGAAGACAACACCGGCGCTGACGAAGTCATTCTGAAGAGCAGCAAGGAAGTCCCGGAATTGCTTCGCGCCGTTCGCAAGCTCGGATCGCAGTCGCCGCGCCGGCGTCCTGCTGCGGGAGCGAAATCGGGGCGGCTCCTCCTGCGAAAATCGGCGGGCGGCGGCCATTGACCTCGAAGGCCGCGTGGTGGCTCGCCGCTCTGGCAGCCATCGCATCCGGCGCCGTCGCTGCCACCCACAAAGCTCCAGCGCGTAAATCATCCACCGTCAAATCGTCCGCCGCGAAGGCCGCGCCCCCGGCATCCACCAATCCTGAGACAATCGCCTCGCGCTGGATGGCTTCGCTCACGCTGCGCGAAAAAATTGCACAGCTCGTCATCGTGCCGTTCAACGGCCATCCGCTGCGTCCTACGCGCGAATCGAGGCGCTTTCTCAACTTCATCTCCCATGAACATGTCGGCGGCATGATTCTCGTGAATGAAGCGGAAGGCCGCCTGACATCGAAACCCACCGCTGTCGAGACGGCGAGGTTCGTCAACCGCATGCAGCGCCTGGCGAAGATCCCGCTGCTGGTTGCGGGCGATTTCGAGCGCGGCGCTTCCATGCGCATTGACGGAACCACGGTCTTCCCGCATGCCATGGCCTTCACCGCGTCGGCAGATCCCGATGAAGCCCGCATTGAAGGCGAGATCACCGCGAAGGAATCGCGCGCGCTCGGCTTCCAGTGGCTCTTCTTCCCCGACGCCGACGTCAACAACAACCCCGATAACCCCATCATCAACATCCGGTCTTATGGTGAGAATCCGGCTGACGTCTCTCGATTCGTCACTGCATTCATCGAAGGCGCGCATGCAGCGACCGGCGCCCGCGTTCTCGTCACCGCCAAACATTTCCCCGGCCACGGCGACACGGCAACCGATACCCACATGAATCTGGCTACCATCACGGTGGATCGTCCCCGCCTCGAATCCGTCGAGTGGACGCCGTTCCGCGCCGCCATCACCAGCGGCGTCGACGCCATCATGACCGCCCACATCGCCGTCCCGGCCCTCGACGAATCCGGCCTCCCGAGCACGCTCTCGCCGAAGATCCTGAGCGGCATTCTGCGCGATGAGTTGAACTTCCAGGGAATCATCGTGACGGACGCCCTCGATATGGGAGGCATCGTGAACGGCTTTGGCGCGGGCGATGCTTCCGTCCGCGCGCTCGAAGCAGGCGCTGACGTTCTCCTCATGCCCGCCGATCCGAAAGCCGCGATTGACGCCGTTCAGGCCGCAGTGAAGAGCGGCCGCATCACGCAGGCAAGAATCGAGCGCAGCGTCATGCGCCTGCTCCGCGCCAAGGCGCAGTTGGGGCTCGCGACATCGAAGCTGGTTAATCTCGAGCAACTGACGGGAAGGGTCGATACGCCGGCGAGCAACGCCGCCGCGCAGCGCATTGCGGACCGCTCCGTCACGCTCGTCCGCAACGAAGGAGGACTCGTTCCTTTGCGCGATACGACGGACACCGCCTTCTACACCCTGGTGGAAAGCGCTTCTTCCGTGGAAGGGAATGCATTCGTCGACGCGCTGCACACGCGCGCGCCGCACGCGGAAATCGTGCGCGCGGATTCCAGCATGACCGAAGCGGAGATCAACACGCTTGTCCAGCGGGGTTCTGAGTCAAAGCGGTTTGTCATCGCGGCCTTCGCGTCGGTCGCGCCCAAACGCGGCACCGCCGCTCTCAGCGGCTTCCTTCCCAGGCTGGTGGACGATCTGATCGCAACGAAAAAGCCCATCGCGTTCATCGCGATGGGCAATCCCTACCTGCTCCGCAATTTTCCAGGCGTGCCCGCCTATCTCGCGACGTACAGCACCGTACCGCCCTCGGAAACCGCCGCGGCCCGGGCGCTGTTCGGCGATATCCTCATCAACGGCAAACTCCCTGTTTCAATCCCCGGCTTCGCGAATGTCGGCGACGGAATCATCCTCCAGCCGGTAACCCGTTAAAGTAGGGCGGGGCTTCGCGGCCCTGCCGTCGGCCTTCCGGCCGACGCGGAGCGTCCGCGATGCTCAGGGTTGCCCCTAAGCGCTCTGCGCCTTCGCCTGTCGCCGCAAATCCAGAATCAGATTCATCACCTGATTCTCGAGCACATCACGCGTCTGCTGAAACGCTCGCAGCGGCTGTCCATACGGATCCGCAATCTCCCAAACCAGCACCTTCTTCGGCTGCACGCCGGGCAGCGGATAGCCCGACATATTCACCACCAGATCCGCCAGCGCGGCAACCGAAGGGTCATACCGCTTCGAGACATGTCTCGAAATATCGATATTCTTCTCCATCATCGCCACAATGCTGTTCGACGGAACCTTCGGCACCGGCGCAATGCCGCGGCTCTCCGCAAAGAGAATGTCCGACCCATAACAGTTCGCGAAAGCCTCCGCCATGGGGCTCCGGCAAACATTACCGATACAGACGAAAACGACCCGCTTCAGAGCTTGCTGAGGAATAATCGGTGTACCCTCGAATCTTCAGTGAGTTCCGGGTGGAACGTCGCCACCAGGTGGCGGCCCTGTTCCACAAGCACGGGGTCTCCATCATACTCCGCCAGCACTTTCACTTCCGGTCCGGTGCGGCGGATGATGGGAGCGCGGATAAAGACCGCCTCCACATCACCTTCGCCCGCCCGCTTCTGAAAATCCGGCGCTGGTGAAATGTTTGCCACGCGGCTGTCGATCTGCCGCCCATAAGCGTTGCGCTCGACCGTCAGATCCATCGCGTTAAGGCTCTGCTGCGCGGGATTGACCACTTCCTTCGCCAGCAGAATCGCCCCCGCGCACGTTCCGAAAACCGGCTTGGTGCGCACGAATTCGGAAAGCGGCTCGATGAGATTCATCATGTTCAGGATCTTGAGCATGCTCGTGCTCTCGCCTCCCGGAATCACGAGCCCGTCCACCGAGCCGAGGTCCTGGGCCGTGCGGCATTCCACTGCCTCGCCGCCGGCCGATTCAATCGCTTTGGCATGAGCCTCGAAATCCCCCTGCAGCGCGAGGACTCCGACGCGTTTCTTTTTTTCCGCCATGGCGATTTACCAGCCGCGAGTCTGCATCAACTCGCTTTCCGGCAGCTTGGAAATCTCGAGGCCCGGCATCGCTGACCCCAGTCCTTCGCTCGCTTCGAGCAGCTTCTGCGGATCTTTGTAATACGTCGTCGCCATCACGATGGCCTTCGCGCGCGCGGCCGGATCTTCGCTCTTGAAGATGCCCGAACCCACGAATACCGCTTCGGCGCCCAGATGCATCACGAGCGCGGCATCAGCCGGAGTCGCAATGCCGCCCGCCGAGAAATTCGGCACCGGCAGCTTGCCGTTTTCCGCCACCCACTCGACGAGTTCCAGCGGCGCCTGCAGCAGCTTCGCTTCATGCACCAGCTCTTCCTTGCCGAGCACCGTGAGCTGCTTCATCTCCTTCACGATCGTCCGCATGTGCCGCACCGCTTCCACGATGTTGCCCGAACCCGCTTCGCCTTTCGTCCGGATCATTGCCGCGCCTTCCGCAATCCGCCGCAGTGCCTCGCCCAGAGTGCGGGCGCCGCAGACGAATGGAACTTTGAACGTCCGCTTATCGATGTGGTGCACTTCATCGGCCGGCGTCAGCACTTCGCTCTCGTCGATGTAGTCGCAGCCCATCGCTTCCAGAATGCGCGCTTCCATGAAATGTCCGATGCGCGCCTTCGCCATCACGGGAATCGAAACCGACGCCATGATCTCGCGCATCATGCTCACCGCGGACATGCGCGCCACCCCGCCTTCTTTGCGGATATCCGACGGCACGCGTTCGAGCGCCATCACGGCGCACGCGCCCGCCTTCTCCGCTATCACGGCCTGCTCGGCGTTGACCACGTCCATGATCACGCCGCCCTTGAGCATTTCAGCCAGGCCGACTTTGAGCCGGAATTCTTCGTTCTGCAGCATTACTTTTTATCTCCTCTGATTGGTCTTCCTAAACAACGGCGAGCGTCGGCCTGGACGCTTCGTCGCGCGAACTCATTGCCTGATCCACCACGCCGCCCAGAATCTCGATGCCGCGGCGGATGCGCGCGGGGTCCAGCCCCGCGAAGCTCAGCCGCAGCCCGTGATCGAGCGGACGAGAAACCGAAAAATAACGGCCGGGCAGATAATCGACGCCAGCCTGCCGCGCCAGTCCGCGCAGCGCCCCCGCGTCAAGCCCGGCTGGAAGATCGATCCACATATTCATTCCGCCGCCCGGCAGCAGCCACCGGCACCCCGCCAGATGTTTCTGGCACGCCTGTTCCACGGCGCGAAGCTTCTCGCGGCCCGCGACGATCGCCCTGGCCTCATGCCTCGCCAGCCGCCCGGACTCCGCGAATCGCAGCAAAAACGCCTGCGACAACTGATCCGTATGGAGATCGGTCAGCTGCTTCAGTTCGGCGGCGCGTGCGATCACCGGCTTCGGTGCAATCACCCAGCCAACCCGAACGCCGGGAAACGCGATCTTCGAAAAGCTTCCCAGCAGGATCACGTTCGGATCGAGCGATTTCAGACGCGGCGGCCGTTCGCCCTCCTGGCGGTAAACCAGGTCGCTGTAGATATCGTTTTCAATCACGACGGCGCCCGCCGAGCGCGTCATTGAAATGAAGGCCGAACGCGCGGCCGCGGGAATTGTGGCGCCGGTCGGATTCTGGAATGACGGCGTGACCACAACGATGCGGACTCCCGCATCGAGCGCCCGGCGCAGCGACGTGAGATCCATGCCATCGCCCGTGACCGGAATGCCGGTGAGATCCGCATCCGCATCGAGAAACAGATTGCGCAGCCCCGGATAAACCGGATCTTCCACCGCGACTTTCGTTCCGGGCCGCGTGAGCGCCCGCCGCAGAATATCCACCGCCTGCTGGCAGCCGTTGGTGATCAGGATGTCGTCATCCGGCCCGGCAACGCCGTGCTGACGCGCGCGCTCGAGCAGCCACGAACGCAGCGGTCCATAGCCGAGCGGCGAGCCGAGCTGCAGAAGCGATTGCAACTGTGGATCGGAGAGAACTTCATCCGCGCACGCGCGAAATTCGTCGATCGGGAACAGGTCTTCGGAAGGACGTGAACTCGTGAAGTCGATTGCGTTCGAAGACGCCGAACCGGCCGACGCAAAGATCGACGGCGTCAGCATCCGATTCCAGTCGATCGCGACGGGCCTGGCTGTGGCCGAACCCCGGACGAAACTCCCACGCCCGACCGCCCCCTCGATCAGCCCTTCCGACTCCAGCCACTCGTAGGCAGCCGACACCGTCGTCCGGTTCAGTCCAAGTTGACCAGCCAATTCCCGCGTTGGCGGCAGCCGGTCGCCAGCATGCAATTCACCGTTTCCGATCAGCCGCTGGACATACTGCCCCAACTGCCGGTAAATCGGTGTGTCGGACGAACTGTCGAGCTCAGGCCTGAACTGCACAAATCGAGTGTACCATCCATATTGGACTGTTGCAAGACCATCCAATTCGAGGTGTAGAATGAAAGGCGGTCGGGACCATGGGGAAAAAATGGGTTCGTTTATGCTTTTTCGCTTGTGCGGTTTCAGTCGTCCTCCTGGCCCAGAGAAATCAACAAGATAAGACCCAGACCCTCAAGCTCCCCGAAGACCCGCCGCTCGTCGCCATCGGCGAAACCAGCCATCTCACCTTCCAGGTTTCCCCACTATCCGGCAAAGGGCTGCTCTCCGAGCAGACCCGCGAGGCCCTCAAAGCCGTCCTCAAACTCAACGGAAGCTCCCCGATCGTCCATATTCGCGCCTTCGTGGCAGGCAGCGGCGATCTCCGCCGCGTCCCGCAGATCGTGGCGGACGCTCTCACCGACAAGCACTGGCCGCTGCCCTCCGTCAGCGTGGTGCAGGCGGGGGCACTGACGCAGGACGCTGCGCAGGTGGTGCTGGAGACGATTTCGCAGGCGAAGAAAGAGGTCAGCAAAGAAGGCCTCACGTTCCTGCCCGCGGAAACCGCCATCGCGGACAAGCCCGAATCGCCCGTGAAGCCGCTGCTCCAGAAAGCCATCGATCAGCTCGCCGGAAAGATCAGCGGGCAGCCGGTCGCCGTCACCTGTTACGTCAGCATGCTCGAAAACGGCGACGATCTTCTGCGAACTGTGCAGACTCGCTTCGCCGGCGCAGCAGTGAATCTGGTGCAGCCGCGCCGTCTGCCGTGGCGCACTGCCGCCGCGTGTGAGGGCGTTGCCCGCACCGGTACAGCGGCGCCGCGATTTGCATTCTCAGGCACGCAGGTTGCGTTCGGTTCCGAAGATAAGGACGCCGCGCTCGCCGTCCAGCGCCTCGATCGCGCGCTCACCGAAGCGGGTGCGCCCGCCACCAAAGACGCTGCGCTCGTGCGCTTCTACATCCTCACGCCGGAAGTCGGGGCGATCGCGCAGAAGCACGCCTCCGGCGCCCTGATCCCCGTCGAAAACGTCGCCGCCTCAACCGCCGGATTCGCGCTCGACGCCGTCGCTCCCGTTCGCTGAAAAATCCCTATATACTGGCACTAATATGTTCCGCGCAGCGCTTCTGCTCGCCCTGGCGACGACTTTGTTCGGCGCCGAAAGTCAGCCCGCCACTCCCGCATCCGGCGGACACCTCTATTACCTGACGCTCGGCGGCCGAGGCAGCGGTGGCCGCGTGATGTCGGTCAATGATGACGGCACCGGCCTCACCACGCTCGTTCCTGATCGCAAGGCCGGTCCGGATGGAATCGTGCTCGATCCCGCATCGAAGCGTCTTTACTGGACCAATATGGGGCGCGTCAATGCCAACGACGGCACGATCGAAAGCTCCGCGCTTGACGGCAGCGATGTCAAAACCGTCGTCGCCGCGGGTGGCACGTTCACGCCGAAGCAGCTCAAGCTCGATTCGAAGCACGGCAAGCTCTACTGGTCAGACCGCGAAGGCATGCGGGTTATGCGGTCGAACCTCGACGGCTCCAACATCGAAACCCTCGTCGAAACGGCGAAGGGCGACGAGGCCCGCAAGGACGCGCGCAACTGGTGCGTGGGAATCGCGCTCGATGTGGATCGCGGCAAGATGTACTGGTCGCAGAAGGGAAGCGGCGGCAACGGCCGCATCTTCCGCGCCAATCTCGACGGCTCTCAGATCGAAACGCTGTTCGACAATCTGCCGGAACCGATCGACATCGATCTCGATATTGCGCATCGCACGATGTACTGGACCGACCGCGGCGATCCGCCAGATGGCAACAGCGTCAGCCGCGCGCCGATGGATCCCGGCGGCAGGCAGGAAATCCTGGTCCGCGGCCTCAAAGAGGGGATCGGCATCACGCTGGATCTCATAGATGGGCGGATGTTCTACACCGATCTCAGCGGCAACGTCTACAGCGCGCGCTTAGACGGATCCGACAGTAAAGTGCTGGTCGCAGGGCAGGGAGCCCTGACCGGCATTACCTGGGTCGACCTCCGGAAGTAGCTCTAACGAGCGGAACCGAAGCGCCGGCGGCGGGGCCGGAACGAAAACGCAGGCTTGCTCGCGGCGGGCTTTGCCAGCGTGTTCGCCGGCATCACGATCACATTGGCAGCCGGACGCTGTTCGCGCTGGATACCTTCCGGCAGTTCGCGGCGTTGGAGTGACGTCTTCAGCACGCGCTCGATTGCGCGCACGTCTTTGTGCTCCGCGCTCGTGGCGAATGTGGAAGCAACGCCAGCGGCGCCGGCGCGGCCCGTGCGGCCCACGCGATGGATGAAGTCTTCCGGCGCCTGCGGCAGATCGTAGTTCACGACGTGCGCGATGTCATCCACGTGGATGCCCCGCGAAGCAACGTCGGTCGCTACCAGCACGCGGAAGCGGCCTTCCTGAAATCCCTTGAGCGCCGCGTTGCGCTGGTTCTGCGAACGGTTGCCGTGAATCGCGGTGGATTTGAATCCCGCCGTGTTGAGTTTCTTCGCCAGCTTATCCGCGCCGTGCTTGGTGCGCGCGAAAACGAGCGAGGAGCCGTGATTCGTCTTCAGCAGATGCTCCAGCAGGCTGAGCTTGCGGTCGTGCTCCACCTGATACACGTGCATTTCGATAGTGTCCGCAGGCTTCGTCGTGGAACCGATGGCGACCCGCTCGGGGTCCTTCATGTGCTTCGCCACCAGCGCGGAAGCGGTGGTATCGAACGTAGCGGAAAAAAACAGCGTCTGGCGGCTCGCCGGCGTGGCGCGAAGGATGCGCTCCACGTCGGGCAGGAAACCCATGTCGAGCATGCGATCGGCTTCATCGAGCACCGTGATTTTGATGGTGTCGAGCGAAACCAGCTTGCGCTGGAGGAAATCAACCAGCCGTCCGGGCGTCGCGATGAGCACCTGCGCGCCGCGGCGGATCGCCTGGAGCTGCGGGTTTTCGCCAACGCCGCCGACGACGGCGACTGCGTGAAGACCGGTGCCTTTCGCTACCGCGGAAAAGGCGTCATAAATCTGGATGGCGAGCTCGCGCGTGGGCGTCAGAACGAGCGCCTGCGGTTTGGAGCCGAGCGGCCCGCGGGAAAGCGTTTCGATGATGGGCAGCGAAAACGCCAGAGTTTTTCCGGTCCCGGTCTGGGCGGTGGCAACCACATCGCGGCCCTGAAGAGCCGCCGGAATCGCCTGCGCCTGAATGGCAGTCGGAGTCGTGAAGTTCGCGGCGGCAAGGTTGCGGCGTAGAACGGGTGAAGCAATTAAATCCTGAAAATTTGTCATTAAGGAACGTTACGGAACAGAATCGGCGGGAAAAAACAACGCGGATCTACTTCGTGTACATCTTTAGTGTAGCACGGCGCTTCTGAAAAAGGGCCAGACCGGCGATTGCTGTGAGGAGCAGCACCCAGGTGGAAGGCTCCGGAGTGGCGAGATTCGACAGGCTCGTGTTGGTGCCGAGGGTGCCGCTGAAGATATTGCCGCTCTCGAATTCGGCGCTCTCACCGCTCACGGCTTTCGCGATCAGCTCGCCGTTAATCTGTCCGTTTGTCCCGGTGAACGTGGCGAGCGGGGCAAGGATGGAACCGTTGAAGCCGATGCTGCTGGCAGTGAGCGTCGTCGCGGCGCCGAAGTTGAAGATCGTGTTGGCGGCCGTCGCGCCGCCGCTGTAGTTGATCTGGCCATTGCTGAACGAATTCGACGTGCCGGAGACATTGACGATCACCGTCGCACCAGCCGGGGCGTTGATCGTCATGCTGTTCAGGCTTCCGCCGGTCACATCGAAAACGCAGATCGTACAGTTGGTCGCGCTCAGGGTGTAATTCGAGGAATTCCCGGACACCGTGCCGTTCGCCGCCATATTGCTCAGGGCATTCGAGAGCTGCGTGAGCGAAGTCGCCGCGGAGACGAAGTCGATCGGGAGCGCCCCGCCGTTCAGAGCGGTTGAGGTTCCGTAGACATTCACGTGCCCGGTGGGCGCACTGCCGTAGTGGAGGTCGCCGTCTACCGTGAACGTGCCGTACATCGTGGACGAGGTGGCGCCGCCGACCCAGGCATCGCCGTTCACCTGTCCGCCGGCCAGCGTCAGGCTGCCCCCGACCACCAGTCCGGAAACCGCAGGGCTGGCAGTGCCAGGCGTTTGATCGAAGCCCATGGATCCGAATGACGCAAAGCTCCCGCCGACCGCTGTCGAACCCTGGATATCGCTCCAGCCCCACGTCGAATAGTTACTGAAAACAAATACGTTATATCCGCTGGCTGCTCCCAGGGACCACGCGGTGTCAGCGTAAGAAGGAACGGCCGCCAACAGCAGTATTGCTCCCACGAACCAGGGGATGAACTTCATAGTTCAATGGTCACATGGGTACTGGCGTTTCGACAAGGTTAACGGGTACGTTAGTACTGGAAGTCGAAAGAGGTATGGAACGTTTTTCAGTGCGCCTTCATCGGGTCTGCTGAGACCGTCCAGCCGGTCTTTTCGGACGCGTTCTGCTGCTTGAGCCAGGTGAGCAGCGGCTGGAAATATTCGATCATCGCGGAGGCGTCGATGTGGTCCTCGCCAGTCATGGCCTTTAGGGTTTCCTGCCAGGGCTTTGAGGCTCCGGCGGCGAGCATCGCTTCGAACTTGTCACCCGCGGCCTTTGATCCGTAGAACGAGCAGCGGTTCAGCGGACCGGTGTAGCCGGCGGCGCGGCACATCGCCCGGTAGAACTGGAATTGATAAATACGCGCGAGGAAGTAGCGGGCGTACGGCGTGTTCGCCGGGATGTGATATTTCGCGCCCGGATCGAAATCGGCCTCGGTGCGATCCACCGGGGGCGCGACGCCCTGATACTTTTCGCGCAGCGCCCACCAGGCTTTGTTGTAGTCGGCTGGCTTCACCTGACCGGAGAAGACTTCCCATCGCCACTTATCGATCAAAAGACCGAAGGGCAGGAAAGCGATCTTATCGAGCGCGGTGCGGAGCAGAATCGGGAGATCGGCGGAGGCCGGAGGAATCTGCTGGATCAGGCCGATCTGCTTCAGGTATTCGGGCGTGACCGACAGCGCGATCGCATCGCCGATCGCTTCGTGAAATCCGTCATTCGCGCCGTTGCGGAAAAAGAAGGGCTGATTTTTATACGCGAGATCGTAGTAGATGTGGCCGAGCTCGTGGTGAACGGTGATGAAGTCATCCGTCGTGCCGTGGATGCAGAGCTTGAGCCGGACGTCCTGAACGAAATCGACATCCCAGGCGCTGGCGTGGCAGACCACATCGCGATCGCGCGGCTTTGTGATCATGGAGCGCTGCCAGAAGGTTTCGGGCAGTGTTTGCAGGCCGAGCGATTTGAAGAAATTTTCGCCGTATTCCACCACCTGCCGCGCGCTGGTTTTGCGCTGTTGCAGGATGTCCCCGATGTCGTAAGTCGCCGGTGCTGAGGGCGGCGCGACGATGTCATAAACATTGCCCCATTCCTGCGCCCACATGTTGCCGAGCAACTGCGCGGGAATCATGCCGTCCGCGCGCTGAGCGTCGGCGCCGTATTTCTCGATGAGCTTGCGGCGCACGTAGGCGTGCAGTTCCTTATATAGAGGCTCAACCTGCGTCCAGAGCCGCTCGACTTCGGCCGAGAACTGTTCGGGCGTCATGTCATAGCCGGAGCGCCAGAGAACACCGGTATCGGCGAATCCGATTTCGCGCGCTCCCTGGTTGGAGAGCTGGACGAAACGGGCGTAGCGATCTTTCATCGGCGCACCCACTTTGTGCCAGCCCACCCACATGGAGGTGAGATCTTTCGGGTCGCGCGATTTCGCCATGCGTTCTTCGAGATCGTCGATGCCGAGGCAGCTTTGCTGCGCGGCGGTATCCGGACAGTATTTGCCTTTGCCGTAGGCGCCGTTCAGGGACGACGCGGTCTGTGTGAGCTCTTCGCGCAGCTTTGCATCGTGCGGCGCCGGCATGGTGAGCGAGAGCTTCAGGAGCAGGATCTTGCGTTTGAGATCGGCCGGCAGATTGAGGCTGGAATACGCCTTCGATTGATCGACGAGCTCCGTGGTGCGGGCGATCAGGCGATCGTTCTCAGCGGCGGTGAGGATGTCGGTGTCGTCGGTGATGTACGTTTCGTCGACCCATTCCGCGCGCGCGCCCAGGATGCTGAGTTTGAGCAGGTCGGCTTCCGCGCGATCGACCCACGCGCGGGCGGAAGCGACGGTGGGTGCGGCTTTGGTTTGCGCGAATGCAGCAACGCCCACGATGGCAGCCGAAAAAAGCAGAAAGCGGTGTGGAAAGCGCATTTGTTCGGAGTGTAGCGCACCACGGCGCAGACGGTGCTATTTTCAGATGTGACGGTGGAGCGGACCGCTTCGCCTGCATTCATGGGTACATTGGCAAAGAAAGCACCGGCCCTGATTGCCGGTAACGAAACGCTTGGCGTCATCGGCGCCGGAGTGATGGGCCGGACGCTGCTGCGCGGCCTGTTTGACAGCGGCGTGCTCGATCGCGAACAGGCGTGGGCGTCGTCGAGGTCGAAGGAGACGTGCGAATCCGCGGCGGCGGAACTCGGCATTCCGGTCGATACCGATTTCCCTGAGCACGTGCCGGGTG
>CAZPZE010000179.1:0-5777 GCA_964590625.1 uncultured Solibacteraceae bacterium | reverse complement strand
GAGGCGATCATCGTTTCCGGGCCGGCGACCGGCGATACTTTCTCCGCCATGATGGTGCTGAGCGGCGTGGACCCGATTCTCCGCGCATCCCCCAGCCAGGGCGCCGATCCGCTCGGCAGCGGCTGGAGCAACATCGGCGGTGGCGGCGGCGCCGAATAGCCGGTATTGGCATATCAGACAACACGATCCCCGCGCTCGTATTCCGGGCGCGGGGATCTTTTTTGGCAACGGCCGCTTCAGGACTTTTTCAGAATCGTTGCGCATAATCTCATTCGGAAAAGTGTTTTCCCCAAGGAGCTTTCATGCAAAAGGTTTCCCTGACGGCGATCGTGGGCGGTGCCCTGGTGGCTTGTCTTGCGCTGGCGCAAAGCGCGGGTCCGTACAAGATCGTCAAGACCGCGAAAGTGGGCGGTGATGGCGGGTTCGATTATATCTACGCCGATAATGACGGCAGGAAGCTCTATATCCCGCGTCCTGGCCAGCCGGATCCGCGCATCGAGGTCTTCAATCTCGACACGCTGGAGCACCTCGGCACCATTCCGAACGCGAACGCGCGCGGCGCGGCGGTCGATACGAAATCGGGGCACGGCTTCGTCAGCAGCAAGCCGGTGGTCATGTTCGACGCAAAGACGCTCGCGGTGATCAAGCCGATCACGGTGGACGGCGGGCCGGACGGCATCATGGGCGATCCGTTCAATCAGCGCGTCTACATCTTCAGCCACAGCGCGCCGAACGCAACCGTGATCAATGCGGTTGACGGAACGGTGCTCGGCACGATCGATCTGGGCGGCGCGCCGGAAGCGGCGGTGTCTGACGGCAAGGGCCACGTCTATGTCGACATCGAAGACAAAGGCAGCATCGCCGCGGTGGACGCGAAGACGATGCAGGTGACGGCGCACTATGACATCCACGAAAAGGGCGATGGCTGCGCGGGTCTGGCGATCGATGTGAAGAATGACATTCTCTTCGCCACGTGCCGGAATCCCGCGGCGATGGTGATGGTGAACGCCGCCAACGGATCGGTGATTTCCTCAGTTCCGATCGATCCCGGCACGGATGGCGCCGGTTTCAATCCGAATACGATGGAAGCCTTCAGCGCGGCGGGGAACGGCACGCTCACGGTGGTCAAGGAAAACAGCCCGACCAGCTTCGCCATCGAGCAGGTGGTGAAGACGATGAACGGCGCGAAGACGATGACGGTCGACCGCAAGACCGATCGCGTTCTCACGATGGGCGCCGAGTACGAACCGCCGCCCGCGCAGCCGGCTGCTCCTCCGCCCGGTGGACGCGGCCGAGGCCGCGGTCCAGGCCGTGGACCGATGGTCGCCGGTTCTTTCACGATTCTCGCGATCGGCAAATAGCCGATCGCACGCGGGGCGGCGCTTCGGCGTTGCCGCCGGGCTTCCGCCCGGCGCGCAACCTGCAGTATCGCGCGGGCTCACGATTCCCGCGATCGGTATTTCGGACAGCCTGCGACGGCCGGGCCGAAGCCCGGCCCCACGTCTCTTTTACGCGAGCGGCGGCACGAGCGTCTTCAGATACTCGTGCGCGACTTTGAATCCGCGCTTGTACTGCTCGGTAAAGTCACCGTTCGCATACGCCGGATAGTAGAAGTTATCCTCGTTCTCAATATTCATCGCGCCCTTATACCCGACTTCGGATAGAACCGAGAAGAACCCTTTCCAGTTCACCGAACCATAGCCCGGCACGCGGAAGCGCCACCAGCTCTGCCGGTTCACAGGCTGAATGCCGCCGCGCTTCAGCACATGCGTCAGGATTTCCGTGTCCTTCAGGTGTACGTCGTAAATCTTATCGGCAAACTCCCGCGCAGCCGCCACTTCGTCCATCATCTGCCAGACGAGATGCGAAGGATCGAACTGCAGGCCGACGTTCGGGCTGTTGTCGAACTTCTTAAACAGCGCATCCCAACCCACTGGGCCAGTCGCAATATTCGGGCCGCCTGCATAAGGCTCCCACAGGATGCGCACCTTGTTTTTCTCGAGCGCCGGAAAATATTTTTCTGTGTAGACCTTCGCGATCTCATCCACCTGCTGCTCGAATCGCATGTTGGGAATCGTGCCGGACTGGCCGCCGATATTCGGCACTCCCATCTTGCCGGCCAGCTCGATCATCTTCAGCGTGTAGGTATTCTGCTTTTCGCGCTTCGCCGGATCGGGATCGATGTGGTTGCCGTCGCAGGCGAGCGACGAGACGACGATGCCGGCCTTCGCGATCTTATCCTTGATGGAAGCGATAGCGTTGTCATCGAGCTTATCCGGATCGAGCCGGAGTTGCATGCTGGTGAAGCCTTCCGACTTCACGAACTCGAGGTTTGCGTCAGAATAGCTGCAGAGGACTCCGAGCCGGGGCTTCCAGTTGGGAGGAGGCTGCCGCCGCTGGGCCTTGACGGCGGCCGCGACGGAAAGCGTGGAAAGTACGGTGCGTCGGGTGATGTTCACCAGACGAAGATACAGCGTCAGGCACGTCAATTGCAAGCCTGACCATGGAGGCAGAACGGATGTTTGGCTGGCGCTCGAAGCCGGGCGTGGAAGAAGAAAAACGGCGATTAACCGATCTCGCGGAGCTGAAAACCCAGGATCTGGCGGTGCTTTTCAAGCACAGTCCGAGTTGCGGCGTGAGCTGGGCGGCGGAAAGCCAGGTGAAGAAGTTCGCCGCGGCGAATCCGGATGTCCCGGTTTACACGATTCTGGTCCGGCAGGACCGCGAGCTTTCGCGCCAAATCGCCGAACAGACCCGGATTCGCCATGAGTCGCCGCAGGTGATCGTGTTCCGCCGCGGCGTGCCGGTGGCGAACGCGTCGCATCAGGACGTGACCGTCGATTTTCTCTCGCGCGCTGTTCGGGAGTAGCTACTGCGTGGGCGCGAAGTAGCCGCGCCGCCAGGATGGCATCAGTTTCCCCAGGCCTCGCGCCGCAACCTTGATCGTGATCGCGCGGTATTTGCCGTCGCGCTTCGTGTTGGTGGGATTGTAGCCCAGCAGATAAGTGTTGCGGAGCTCAATGCCGATCTTTTGCGCGACGTCGGTCATATCGCGCAGCGAAGTCTGGAAATGCCGGCCGCCGGTGAGGTTCGCGAGGCGGGCCAGCAGGGTGGGATCGTCATTGATGTCGCCGCCGCCCGAGAAAATGCCGAGCGCGTAGATCTGAACGTCGGATTCCTTCACGCGATTCCTCACTTCCGCTTCGGTATAGCGGCTGTGGTTATCGCCGCCGTCCGAAACCAGAATGAGAGCTTTGCGCGGATGCGATGCCTTCTTCATTTCCGCAATGGCGAGCGTGATGCCGTCAAGCAACGCCGTCTGGCCTTTCGAGCGCGTGAACATGATGCGATTTTCAATGTCGCCCAGATTATGCGTGAACGGCATCACGAGCTGCGGCTGGTTGTTGAACTCGACAAGAAACGCTTCGTCCTCCGGATTGGCTGATTTGAAGAATTCGCCCACCGCGGCGCGCGAGATGATCAGCTTGTTGCCCATGCTGCCGCTGGTATCGAGCACGATGCCGAGGGAAAGCGGCGCGTCCTCGCTGCCGAAAGAGGTCAGCTTCTGCTGGACGCCGTCCTCGGACACCTGAAAATTCTCAGGATCGAGGCCTGTCACCATCCGGCCCATTTCATCCACAACCGTGACCGGCACCAGAACGAGATCGGTATCGACCCGAATGCTGGCGCGCGGCAGCGGCGGCGGCTCGTTGGCGGCAGACGGTGCGGGCGCAAGAATCACGGCCTGCCCGGAGAGCAGCAGGCAGACCACCGGGAAGAGAATAAGCCCGCGGGTTCGCACTCACCTTGAGAGTAACCGAATTCGGGCGCCGGAATGAAGGGGGGTATGTTGTACGCGATACGATAGCCGCATGAGGCGCTTTCTGCTGTGCTCTGCTCTTCTCTCGGCGGCGATTGTTGTGGCGCAGCCGGCGCCCGATCTCGCGGCGCGGCTGACGAGATGGAAGACGGTTCAGATGCCGTTCCATCCGGATGGGCTTTCGGCGCGTGACCGCCAGATGGTAGATCAGCTCGTGGAGGCATGCCGGCTGCTGAACGATGTTTACTGGCGGCAGAGCGATATCGAGGGGCGTCAGCTCATGCTCAATCCTTCGACCAGTCCGCAGGTCAAACAGCTCCTCAATATTAATGGCAGCCGGTGGGATCTGATCGATGGCAAGCCGTTTTATGGCACCGGTCCGCAGCCGCCGGGGCATGAGTTTTATCCGCGCGGGCTGACGCGGGCGCAGATTGAGGATTACGTCGCGAAGCATCCGGCGGAAAAGGCGGCGATCTACAGCGGCACCACAGTTGTGAAGCGTCAGGGCGACAAGCTCGTGACCGTGCCTTATCACGAAGAGTACAGGGCGCTCCTGACGCCGATGGCGCAGGCGCTGCGCAATGCCGCGGGGCTGAGCTCGGACGCGGCGTTCGCGAATTTCCTGCGGCTGCGCGCGGATGCGCTGCTGGACGACGATTACTACAAAAGCGACCAAGCGTGGGTGGATCTGAAGGATCCGAAAGTCGATATCATTTTCGCGCCGTATGAGACGTATCTGGATGACGTGCTGGGCGTGAAGGGATCGTATGGCGCATCAGTGCTGATCCGCAATGAGGAGGAGAGCCGGAAGCTCGCGATGTATCAGCAGTATGTGCCGAAGATCCAGAACGCGCTGCCGCTCGATGGCGCGGATCTTCCTTCGAAGGCCGGCCAGCCGACTCCGATGGAGGTGATGGATGCGCCTTATCGCGCGGGCGATCTGCGGTATGGATATCAGGCGGTGGCGGACAATCTGCCCAACGATCCGCGAATCCATCAGGAGAAGGGAACGAAGAAGATCTTCTTCAAGAACTTTATGGATGCGCGCGTGAATAACGTGATTATTCCGATCGGGAAGATTCTGATGCAGCCCGCGCAGGCCGCGAAAGTCACCGGCGACGGGACGATGGCGTTCGCGGTGATGCACGAGATTTCGCATGGTCTGGGGCCGGCGTGGTCGCGGGTGGATGGGAAGCAGGTGGATATTCGCGAGGCGATCGGGCCGCTGTTCGGCGGGCTGGAGGAAGCGAAAGCGGACGTGACCGGCATGTTCGGACTGCACTGGCTCGTGACGCAGGGCGCGCTGCCGAAGGACCGGCTGGAGGAGTATTACGCGTCATACGTTGGCGGCGTTTTCCGGACACTGCGGTTTGGGACGGGCGAAGCGCATGGCAAGGCGATGCTGATGGAGTTCAACGTCCTGGTGGAGAGCAAGGCGCTCACGTTTTCGGGCGGAAAGTATGTGATCGATTACGCGAAGATGCCGGATGCGATCGCGAATATCGCGAAGCAGCTGCTCGGATTCGAAGCGCGCGGCGATCGCGCGGGCGCGGAAGCGTGGTTCAGGAAATATGGCACGGTGCCGGCGAATCTCCAGACGGCGCTCGATGGAACGAAGTCTATTCCGGTGGACGTGAGCCCCGTGTTTTCGTTCGCGGATAACCTGAAGTAATCCGCATGTTCGAATCCTCAGGAGCGCAAGCGTCGCGAGTGACGAGTAATGGCGCGACATAAGCGCTTTGTTGCGTGGAATCACTCAACCGCGTTATTTCGCGCGTCGCTGGGCCGACAATCTGCGCGCATTAATCCTTTGATCCCAAAACACTTTCCTGGCTGCGTAAATGCTACGTCAAACGTGATGGATACCACCATCTCACCCGTAGCACTGGCGCTCGCCTTTGCCGCCCTGTGTCTTGGTGCTTTTATCTATTCCGTTCGTATCCGGTGGTTTTCCCGC
>CAZPZE010000178.1:0-1753 GCA_964590625.1 uncultured Solibacteraceae bacterium | reverse complement strand
TCGGCCTCAAGCAGCGGATCGAAAACGTGGCTCTGGATCACCGGTGAGCCGCTGCGGCTGATGACTTCATACGTCTTTCCGTGCAGCCGGTCGCGGTGAATGCGCGCGACGAGTTCGGCTTTCAGTCCGAAACGATCCGTGGTAACGGCGTAGTGCTGCAACCTGCTGTACGAACCGATTCGCTCGAACCGCGCTTCCTGCTGGTGGATCATCTCATCCACCACACGGCCGGTTTCGGTGTTCACCCCGGGACCGCCCACGGCGAGGTCATACGCGCCCCAAACCAGCATCGCCGTTGCGAGAATCGGGTACCCGTTCCGCATAAGCCGAACCACTCCCGGTGCAATTGTATCTCCAATCGCAATCGATGGCGATAGCGGAAAATATTGAGGGAAGGAACCCGCAGGGGCAACGTCTATACAGGTGGCACAAGCCGACATCATGGTGCTCGAAGAAACTGACAGGGAACTTGTCGAAGCCTGCCAGCGAGGCGAAGCCGAAGCCTTTCGCGCGCTCTTCGAGCGCTACAAGGATAAGGTGTACTCGATCGCGCTGCGCTACAGTGGCGATGCCGCGTCGGCGGAGGATATCGCGCAGGAAACGTTCCTGAAGCTGTTTGTCGGAATCACCGGCTTCCGGGGCGAATCGAGCTTCAGCGCGTGGCTCTACCGGCTGGTGGTGAACAGTTGCCTCGATCAGAAGCGGCGCGCGTGGCGACTGACCCCGCTCCTCGATGACGCGCTCGATCTGCTCAGTTCGCCTGGCCAGAACGCGCTCGATGGAATGATGCGCGAAGAAATCAGCGTTCATCTGCGAGCGGTCGTCTCCGGGCTTTCCGATGAGCAGCGGATGTTGCTGGTGCTGCGCTACACGCAATCTCTGAGCTATGACGAGATCGCCGAAATCCTGGGGACCTCGACCGGAACGATCGCGTCGCGCCTGAACCGGATTCATCGCGCGCTCGAACGCCGGCTTTCGCGCTTCGCCGGGAAGGGGGGCGGACGTGGCTGACCGTTGGTTGACTGATGGAAGATTGGAAGCCGAACTCACGCGGCAGTTGGGTGCCGTCACCGCCCCTGATTCGCTGTGGCTTCGCATCCATGAGCAGCGCCGGCCATTGCGTGTGCGGCCGAATCCCTGGAAAACCTGGTCGATCGCCGGTGCCTCGCTGCTGGTATTACTGGCAGGGCTGGTCTGGCGGCTCGGCGCCAGTCTGACTCCTCATCCCGATCTTGCGCTGGTGGCCCGGCAGGAACTACGGGATATGCTGACCGGCACGCAGAGACTGGACCTGCGCTCGGCCGATCGCGCCGAAATCGAACGCTGGGTTCAGGATCAGACGGGCGTCGATCTGAAACTGACGGCTTTCAGCGGCAAAGGCACTGAGCTTTGTGGCGCAAGAATCTTCCGGTTCGGTGCGTTTTCCGGCGCAGTCATCGCTTACCGGGTCGATGGGCGCTCGGCGGCCATGGTGGTGACGGGCCGGGCTGGAACGGCCGGAGCACGACATACGTCGTTAGAAGAGAAAGTCAATGGGGACACGGTCTTATACTCCTGGCAGCGGGCTGGAGGCGAGTATGCTCTGGCCGCGGCGGGCACGGAAAACCCCCAGCGGCCGTGCGTTCTTTGCCACGCCCTGCCGTCGTTGCTGATGGCGAGATAAATGCGTTAAAGAGGGGCTATAATCGTAAGGTTAGAGGCACACAGAGGCATACATGCGTAAATACTGGAAGTTCGGCGCGTTAATGGTAGT
>CAZPZE010000177.1:0-1796 GCA_964590625.1 uncultured Solibacteraceae bacterium | reverse complement strand
GGTAAGGGCTGATCGGACCCAACGCGGCAGGCCCGAAGGCCCGCCCCACGGTTTTAGTCCGGAGTGGCAGAAATTGTTACCGCCTGGCGGTAATCTGTTCCGGTTTAACGGTCTTCGATTTTCATTTTTTGCCAGTTGTAGGCGAGGCGCTTGCCGCAATTGAGGCAGGTCACCCAGGTGCCGGTGTCGGTCGTAACCGGAAAGGTAGTCTTCCGGTGCGAGCAGCCGAACAGGGCCTGTAGCAGGGCGCGGAACAATGCCGTCTATCGAGCACGGGGGATTCCAATCTATCACCGGTGTCCTCTCCTCATCGAGGATAGCGATGCTGTCAATAGTTTTGGGCGGATACCGGGAAGCGCTTATTGAAGATAAGCAAGATAGAGGCGAAAGATTTGTGAACCATTACGACAAAGCCCCGCTGGAATTCCAGCGGGGCTTTGTCGATTGCGGAGAAGAAAGAACGCTTACGCGCCCTGCTTGAGCTTTTCGCGCTGTTCCTTAAGAACCGCTTTGCGGCTCAGCTTGATCTTGTTGCCTTCGAGGCCGATGACCTTGACGAGGATCTGGTCGTCCTCTTTCAGTTCGTCGCGGACTTCCTTGACGCGGCTTTCGGCGATCTCGCTGATGTGGAGGAGACCGTCGGTGCCCGGGAAGATTTCGACGAAGGCGCCGAAGTCGACGATGCGCACCACTTTGCCGAGATAGGTCTTGCCCATTTCAGCGGAAGCAGTGAGGTCGCGGATGATCTGGAGCGCCTTGTTGGCGGCGGCCTGATCGTTCGAAGCCACGTTCACGGTTCCGTCATCCGAAACGTCGATCTTGACGCCGGTCTGTTCGATGATGCCGCGGATCACTTTGCCGCCCGGTCCGATGACGTCACGGATCTTATCGACCGGGATCTTCAGGGTGTAGATGCGCGGTGCGTAGGGCGACATTTCGCCGCGGGTTTCGTCGAGCACCTTATTCATTTCGGCGAGAATGTGGAGGCGGCCGCGGCGCGCCTGTTCGAGCGCCTCCTTCATGATGGCCGTGGTCACGTTCGTGGCCTTGATATCCATCTGAAGGGCGGTGATGCCGTCCTTCGTGCCTGCGACTTTGAAGTCCATATCGCCGTAGTGGTCTTCGGCGCCCGCGATGTCGGTAAGG
This sequence comes from uncultured Solibacteraceae bacterium, assembly GCA_964590625.1. Classification (GTDB taxonomy): domain Bacteria; phylum Acidobacteriota; class Terriglobia; order Bryobacterales; family Bryobacteraceae; genus BOG-234. The sequence continues at coordinate 650 of CAZPZE010000177.1, read as the reverse complement.
ATGGCGTACTTGTCGCCTTCCTTCACGAGGCCCATCGCCACGCCGGAAACGGGGGCGGCGATCGGCACGCCGGCATCCATCAGAGCGAGGCTGGCGCCGCAGACGCTGGCCATGGAGCTCGAACCGTTGGATTCGAGAATGTCGCTGACGACGCGGAGCGTGTAGGGGAACTTTTCCTGATCCGGAACGACGGCGGAGACAGCGCGCTCGGCGAGTGCACCGTGGCCGATTTCGCGGCGGCCGGCGCCGCGCATAAATCCAACTTCACCCACGCTGAACGGCGGGAAGTTGTAGTGGAGCATGAAGCGCTTGAAGTATTCGCCGGCTTCGAGGAGCTCGATGCGCTGCTCGTCGTCTTTGGTGCCGAGGGTGACGGTGACGAGCGCCTGGGTTTCGCCGCGGGTGAAGAGGGCGGAACCGTGAGTGCGGGGCAGAAGCCCGGCTTCGCCCCAGATGGGACGGACTTCGTCAAACGCGCGGCCATCGGGACGGCGATGCGAGTCGAGCATTTCGTCGCGGAAGATGCGCTCCTTGAGCATATTGAAGAGCGCGTGACCTTCGGCGTGCTGTTCTTCGGGCAGATCGGCGACGGCTTCCTCGTGGAGAGCGTCGATGCGGGCGTAGCTCTCGAGCTTGGAGTACTTCTTCGT
>CAZPZE010000176.1:0-10705 GCA_964590625.1 uncultured Solibacteraceae bacterium | reverse complement strand
ATTCTTCAGAAACTGCCTGCCGGCGAAAAAGTCGGCCTCGCCTTCTCCGGCGGACTCGATACCAGCGCGGCCATTCACTGGATGCGCGCGAAGGGGGCGATTCCGTATTCGTACACCGCGAACCTCGGCCAGCCGGATGAGCCGGATTATGAAGATATCCCGCGCCGCGCGATGCAATATGGCGCCGAGAAGGCGCGGCTGATCGACTGCCGCAAGCAACTCGTCACCGAAGGCATTGCGGCCCTGCAGGCCGGCGCATTCCACATTTCGACTGCCGGCGTCCACTACTTCAACACCACGCCGATCGGCCGCGCCGTCACCGGCACCATGCTCGTGGTGGCGATGAAGGAAGACGACGTCCACATCTGGGGCGACGGAAGCACCTTCAAGGGCAACGACATCGAGCGGTTCTATCGCTACGGCCTTCTGGCGAATCCCTCGCTTCGCATCTACAAGCCGTGGCTCGACCAGCAGTTCATCGACGAACTGGGCGGCCGCAAGGAAATGTCGGATTACATGAACTCCCACCATCTTCCCTACAAGATGAGCGTGGAGAAGGCGTATTCGACGGATTCCAATATCTGGGGCGCGACCCACGAAGCCAAGGATCTGGAGTATCTGAAGAACGGTGTGCGCATCGTGGAGCCGATCATGGGCGTGCCATTCTGGCGCGAGGAGACGGTCATCAAGCCGGAGACGGTGACGATCCGTTTCGAGGAAGGCCAGCCGGTCGCGCTGAACGGCGTGACGTATGACGATCCGGTGAAGCTGGTGCTCGAAGCGAATGCAATCGGCGGGCGGCACGGGCTGGGGATGTCCGACCAGATCGAGAACCGCATCATCGAAGCGAAGAGCCGCGGGATCTATGAGGCGCCGGGCCTGGCGCTGCTGTTCATCGGCTACGAGCGCCTGGTGACCGGCATCCACAACGAAGACACGATCGAACAGTACCGCATCAACGGAATGAAGCTGGGCCGGCTGCTCTATCAGGGGCGCTGGTTCGACTCACAATCGATGATGCTGAGAGAAACCGCACAGCGCTGGGTGGCGCGCGTGGTGACCGGGGAAGTGACGCTCGAACTTCGCCGCGGTAACGATTACTCGATCCTCGATACGACGAGTCCGAATCTTACCTATCATCCGGAGCGGCTCACGATGGAGAAGGGTGAATCGACGTTCTCGCCGCAGGATCGAATCGGACAACTCACGATGCGGCATCTCGATATCACCGATACGCGCGACAAGCTGCTGCTCTACATGAAAACCGGGCTGCTGGGCCCTTCGACGGGCGGCTCGATGTCACTTCTGTCAGGCGCCGAAGAGCCGGAAATAGAGAAGAAGTAGCTACTCGAGGATGACCGCCGGTGCGGGGATGTCATCCGCAAGCTGCGTGTTTCCCGGCGTTGATGGCGGAGGAAGTTCCGCTTTGCCCTTAGGGGCATTGGGGCCCTTCGGCATGCCGGGAGCATTGGGATCCTGAATCGGACGATTGGGATCGGGGACCGGCGTTCGCGCGGGCGGCGCGGGATTGCTCGGGGAATGCTGCGGCGCATTCGGATCTTCAATCGGCGCGGGTGGGCGCGGCGGCGGGACGGGCGGCGGACCACCGGGATTGGCGGGAGGGTCCGGCGGCGTCGGACCCGGCGTTTGTGCGAAAGCGACCGGGGCGAGGCTCATTCCCATCGCAGCGATCCAGACGAGAGCGAGTCTCTTCATGCGTGCTGATCAGGCACGCGCGCTTCCACATGCGTAGTGGTTTTGGTCACGTGCGTGCTTGTTATAGAGGCGCGCGAGGGAAATCGCGAGTGAGGACACGATGACCAACCTGAAAAACAAAGCGGCCGAGTTGAAGGGCAAAGCCCACGAGACCATCAACGCGGCGTCGAACAGCGCGAAGCGCATGACCGACCGGGCGATCGATCGTTCAAAGGACGCGGCGCACAGCGCCGGCCGGACGATGGTGAAGCAGGGCAAGCGCCTGCAGAAGATCTGACCGCGCGATGAAGGCCGGGGTGAGCGTTGGCCTCATCCCGGCCCCGATCGGGGGAAATGAAGCAATGCGTATGAACCGAACCCGGAGTCTGATACTGATCGTGGCCGTTGTGGCGCTGGTATTCGCGATCTGGCTGCCATCCCGGGGGACGGCGCATGCCGCGGCTCCCCACGCTTATGTGTTTCCGGACGAGAATCCGAACTACGTCCCACCGGCTGTCGATAATGAATCGAAGCCCAGCCCTTTTCCCGCGAAGCCGGACCGTCAGCGCTGAGAGATTCCTGAATCGCTGATATCCTTCTGTGTGTGCCGGCCTCGGATCTGAAGCCGATCCTCCATCTCTACTCGCGGCCGGGAGCCGCCATGAGCGATCTGCTGGATCGGGGAAGCCTCTTCGCGTCGAGTCTCGCGGTACTGGCGGTTTCGTTTGCGCTGAGCCGCGTCACCGTTCTGTTTCGTTTTCCCTTCTACGGTCCGCTTTTTGGAATAGCAGTGATCTATGTGCCAGGGCTGCTGCTGATCGGCGGCATGATCAGCCGCGTCTCCGGCGGGTTTCACAGCGTCTTTCAGCGCGACTATGCTCCGCTGCTCACGTGCGTGGGCGCGGCATGGAGCGCCGCCAATCTGCCGCTGCTGTTCGTCGCCTGGTTTGCGCCGGTCATTTTCCTGGAGGCGGCGCTGATCGCCTATTTGTGGCTGGCGGTGCTCATCTTTTATGCTGTGCGAACCGTGTTCGGCACCGAGAATGGCCCCGCCCTCGGGATTGTGGCTCTTTCGTGGTTGCCGGTTGTGGGGGCATATCTGCTGCGCGGGCCGCTCGAGTATCTGGCGGGCTGGCTTTCGTCGCCGTTTCTGCTGCTCTACGCGTACTTCTTCCTGCGCGGGGAAATCAGTGGCGCGATGCGGGGTCTGGGGAGCGGATTGCGGCGCAGCCAGAGCTTCCGGCGCAATCTGGAAGCGGCGGCGATTAATCCGCATGACGCGGAGGCGCAGTATCAGCTCGGGTTGATTTATCAGCAGCGGCGGCAGTACGCGGAGGCGATCCGGCGGTTCGAGAATGCCATCGCGATCGACCCCGGCGAGACCGACGCTCATTTTCAGCTGGGGCGGATCGCGCTCGAGCAGGGGCGGCGCGCCGATGCGCTGCGCAGCTTCCAGACCGTCATCAATCAGAACGAGCAGCACGCGCAGGGCGCCATCCTGCGCGAGCTGGGCGCGCTCTATATTTCCGCGCACCAGTATCAGGATGCGCTGAGTGAATTGACGCGATACGAAGAGCGTCATCCTTATGATGCCGAGGCGCTCTACTATCACGGCCAGGCGCTCGAAGGCCTGGGACAGCGCGAAGAAGCGCGTCAGGTTTATCAGCGAGCGGCGGAGGCTGTGAATCTGGCGCCGCCTTATCTCCGCCGGGCCGCCGGGAAATGGGGCCGGATGGCGCGGCGCAATGCGGGAAAATTATGAGACTAAGAATTCTGGCGGCGCTCTGTCTGTTCGCCGCGCCACTGATGAGTCAGAAGAAATCCGTGCTCTATGCCGCGGTGGGGAGTGAACTCACCGCCTACGATATCGACGATGCCGGCGCCACGTTGACGAAGCGCGCGACGGTCACGCTGCCGGCGAACATTCAGGAAGCGTGGCCGCATCCTTCGCACCGCTATCTCTACGTGGCATGGAGCGACGGTGGGGCGGCGAGCGCGCCGGTGAATGGCGCGACGCCGAAGGGATCGCGGCACGGCATCAGCGCATTTCGGATTGACGCAACGACGGGAGCGCTCACGGCCTATGGAAAACCGGTGGCACTGCCGTCGCGCCCGATTTTTATAACCAGCGACGTCGATGGCACGCACGTCATCGCGGCGCACAACGATCCGAGCCGGCTGACGGTGTACCGAATATTGCCATCGGGCGAACTGGACGCTGCGGTGGAACAGCCGGCGGGGCTCGATTTCGGGATCTACGGACATCAGGTGCGGGCTGATCCTTCGGGCAAAACGATCGACCTGATTACGCGAGGCAATGGGCCTACGGCGACAACGCCGGAAGATCCGGGGGCGATCAAAATCTTCGGGTTTCAGAACGGCGTGCTGTCGAATCGGGAATCGGTGGCGCCGAATAAGGGCTTCGGTTTTCAGGTTCGGCATCTGGATTTCCATCCTTCAGGAAAGTGGGCTTTCGTGACCCTGGAGCGGCAGAACCAGATCCACGTCTATGGGCGAAAGCCGGATGGGACGCTTTCGGCGCAACCGCTGTTTGTGAAGAGTACGCTCGAGGATCCGGCGAAGGACGGGCCGGGCCAGACGGTGGCTTCGCTCCATTTCGATGCGCAGGGACGGTTCCTCTACGTGGCGAATCGCGGGGCGGGTCCGAAGAATGAGAATTCGATTTCGGTCTTCGCGATTAACGAGAAAACCGGCGAGCCCATGCTCATCCAGAGCATCGAGACGCGCGGGTACGAACCCCGGACGTTCACGCTGGATGCGGCCGGCAGGACGCTGATTGTCGCGAATCAGAATTCGAAGAGCGGGACACCCGCGAGCCTTGCGGTGTTCAGTATTCGCGAGGACGGAAAGCTGGAATACCGGCGGAAATATGACGTGGAGACGGGCGCGGGCCGGTCGCTTTTCTGGGCGGGGGCGATTCAGTTGCCCTGAGTTGTTTTTTCAGGCAAAATTCAGCCACAAATGCTCCACTGGTAGACTGCGTGCCAGACGGATTGAACACGATGAAGCCCGGCCTGATTCTGCTCTTATTCGCCGGTAGCGCATTCTGCCAGGTGCCCGCTCCCGGCCCGCTCATTATTGATCTTCCTCAGGCGATTGCCCGCGCCCGGCAATATGGCGGGCAGGTGCAGAGCGCGGACCTGGCCCTCGCCCAGGCGACGCAGGACAGAGTGCAGGCACGAGCTGCCACGCTGCCTCAGGCGAGCGGGCAGACCGGATACCTCTATACCGAGGGGAACGGAACGCCGACCGGCGTTTACGTCGCGAACAACGGAGTTCACGTTTATACGGGGCTGGGGGTTGTGCACCAGGATGTTCTGCCGCTCCTGGCGCGCGGGGAGCAGGTGCGCGCGGCGGCTGCGGAAGCGGTGGCGCGGGCGAGATTGGATATAGCGGCGCGCGGTCTGAATGCTGTCGTGATTCAGGATTATTACGCGATTTTGGATGCGCAGCGCAGGCTGGATAACGCCACCGTCAGCGTTACCGAGGCGACTCATTTCGTCGATATCGCGCGGCAGCTGGAAGGCGGCGGCGAAGTGGCGCATGCGGACTTCGTCAAAGCGCAGACGCAGCTGCAGCAGCGCCAGATCGAGCGCAACGATGCAGAGACGACGCTCGCGAAGGCGAAGATCGCGCTGGCGGTCCTGATCATGCCGAATTTCTCAACCGATTTTTCCCTGAAAGACGATCTGGATCAGATCGAGGTCGTCCCGATGCTCGATGAAGCGCGGAACCAGGCGACTGCCAGTAATCCGGATGTGAAAGCCGCGGCGGCGATGGTCAACCAGACGGGGGCCGAGGTGAACATCGCCCACTATGGATATCTGCCCACCATCGGTCTCGATTTTTTCTACGGCCTGAATTCGAACGTGGTGGCGCTTTACGATCACGAAGGCAATCAGAACATCGGCGCAGGGGCGGAGGTATCCGTCAATATTCCGGTCTGGAACTGGGGCGCGACGAAAAGTAAGGTGAAGCAGGCGCAGCTTCGGCAGGAGCAGGCGCGCCTCGATCTTTCGCTGACGCAGCGGCAGCTCCAGGCCAGCGTCGCTGCGGCTCACGCCGAAGCTGAAGGAGCGCTGCGGCAGGTAAGCCTGCTTCGCGACGGAGAGACATACGCAACGGAAAGCCTGCGCCTGACGCTGCTGCGCTATCAGGCGGGCGAAGCGACTGCGTTCGAAGTTTCCGATGCACAAACTACGCTGAAACAGGCGCGCGATGCCTATGACGATGGGCTGGCGCGCTATCGCACCGCGCTGGCTTCTCTGCGCGCATTGATGGGGACACTATGAGATTCCACTACCGGACGGCATCTCTCGCCATATTGCTCCTGCTGCTGGCCGGGTGCGGGAAGAAGAGCGACGAAGAAGCGGAGGCTGAGGCGCCCACGCCGGTGCAGGTGGAGACGGTTCGCAAGGGGCCGATCGACCACATCATCACGGCGGACGCGATTCTCTATCCCGTCAATCAGGCGAACGTGACGGCGAAGATCAGCGCGCCGGTGAGGCGCGTGCTGGTCAATCGCGGTGACCATGTGAAAGCGGGACAAGTCCTGGTGGAGCTTGAAACCGCGGATCTCGCGGCGACTGCGAATGAAAGCAAGAGCCTCTATGAACAATCGCAGGCGGCGCTGCAAACGGTCACCGGAGCGACCGTCATTGAAGATCGCAACAAAGCGCAAAGCGATCTGGCGGCGGCGAAGGAAACGCTGGATGCGGCGCAGAAGGTTTATGACAGCCGCGTGGCTCTGCTGAAAGAAGGCGCGATTGCGCAGCGCCAGGTGGACGATCAGAAGGTTGTGCTGGCGCAGGCACAGAGCGCGTACAACCAGGCCCGGCAGCATCTGGAAACGCTGAATACCGTCGGCCAGCGCGAACAGATCAATGCGGCGCAGGCGCAGGTGAACGCCGCGAAAGCGCACTATGAGAATTCCCAAGTGCAGGTTGGCTATGGGAAAGTGACCAGTCCGATTGCGGGCGTGGTCGCGGATCGTCCTGTTTATCCGGGCGAGATGCCGCAGAACGGCGCGCCGCTGGTTTCGATTGTCGATATTTCGAGCGTGGTTGCGCGCGCGAATATTCCGGTGAAGGAAGCATCCGCCATTCAGGTGGGGCGGCCGGCAACGATCACGGGCGCGGATGGAGATATTGCGGGGAAAGTGACGGTGGTCAGTCCCGCGGTCGATCCCAACACGACGACGGTGGAGGTGTGGGTGCAGGCGCCGAATCCGGGAGAGAAGCTGAAGCCCGGCGGAACGGTACACGTTTCCATCAAAGCCGAAACTCTGCAGGATGCGACGCTGGTTTCGTCATCGGCGATCCTCAACTCCGATGAAGGCGGGCAGATGGCGATTGTGGTGACGCCGGATAACGTGGCGCATCAGCACAAGGTGTCGCTTGGCGTGCGGCAGGGGATCAACGTCCAGATCGTCAGCGGCGTGAACGAAGGCGACAAGGTGGTTGTCTCCGGCGGGCTCGGGCTGGACGACGGATCGAAGGTGGTTGTCAAGGAGGCGCCGTCAGAGGACGAGGATGATGACGACGCCAAATGACGCGCCCGGGCAAAACGCCCGGCCCGAAGAAACGGGGCTGAACGCTCCGCACTGGACGGCGCGGCTTGCGCGCCCCATCCTGTTCATCATCATCACGCTGATCGGGATGGGGATCTACCTGAGCTTCACTATCCCGGTGGCGGTATTCCCGGCGACGAATTTCCCGAGGATCATCGTCGGTGTGGATAACGGCGTGGCGCCGATCGATCAGATGCAGGTGATGGTCACGCGTCCTCTTGAAGAGGCGATGAACATCGTGCCTGGTCTGGAAACAGTCCGCTCGATCACGAGCCGCGGATCGGTCGACATCAGCCTTTTCTTCAACTGGAACGTGGATATGTTCCGGACGCTGCAGTACGTGAACGCCGCGATTTCGCGGGTGCAGCCGGATCTTCCTCCCACCGCCAAGATCACGGCGACGCGCATGACGTTCGCGGCGGTGAGTCCGATCCTCGGCTACAGCCTGACCTCGGATACTGTTCCACAGACGGATCTCTGGGAGCTGGCGACATATAATCTCAAGCCTCGTCTCAACCGCGTGCCGGGCGTTTCGATGGTGATTCTGCAGGGCGGGCAGGTTCCGGAATTTCTGGTGGAGCCGGATCCGGCGAAGCTGCAGCAGACGCAGATTACGATCCCCAATATTCTCGATTCGATCACGCAGAGCAACATGATCGATTCGCCGGGGTTGCTGCAGAACAATCACCAACTGTCGCTGGCGCTGGTGACGGGGCAGGCGAAGACGCCGGAAGACGTCGGCAGCATCGTGGTCAAGACCACGCCCGCGGGGCTGCCGGTTCACATTGCCGATGTGGCGAACGTACGGCACTCAGTGATGCCGGTCTACACGATCGTCACCGCGAACGGCAAGCCCGCGGTGCTGCTCAATATCTTCCGTCAGCCGGACAGCAACACGGTGGCGGTGACCGACGCCATCGATAAAGAGCTGACTGAGATACGGAAGAACCTGCCGCCCAACGTAAAGCTCGATACGTACTACGATCAGTCGCTGCTGGTGCGGGCATCGATTGCGAGCGTGCGTGATGCCATCGTCATCGGATTGGTGCTGGCGGCGATCATCCTTGTTCTCTTCCTGCGGGACTGGGGCAGTTCGATCGTGGCGGGTCTCGTGATTCCGGCGACCATCGCGATTACGCTGATCGTGCTGCGCGCTCTCGGCGAGAGCTTCGATCTGATGACGCTCGGGGGCCTGGCGGCCGCGGTGGGCCTGGTGATCGACGATGCGATCGTCGTGGTGGAAAATATCGTGCTGCACCGCGATCACGGGGAATCGCGCGGGGAGGCAATCCGGCGGGCTTTGAAAGAAATTCGTGTGCCGCTGATCGGATCGACCATCACGCCGATTGTGGTGTTCATCCCGCTTGTGACGATGGCGGGCGTGGAAGGTACGTTCTTTCGTGCACTCGCAGTGACGGTGGCGACGGCGCTGCTGACTTCCCTCGCGCTGGCGCTTACATGGACACCGACGTTGAGCCACTTCCTGCTGCGCCGCAGTAACGCGGACAAAATGGAACCCAGGCTTCTTCCGCCCGAGGAGCCCGCGAGCGTGCTCGAAGATATCGAGCCCACCGGCATCATGGGCAAGGTGACGCGCTTCTATGTGAGGATCCTGAACTTCACGCTCGATAAATGGCCGCTCATGCTGCTGGGCTCCGCGGCGTTGATTGGCGTTTCCTGGCTCTGCTACAACAGACTGGGCAGCGATCTGCTTCCGGAAATGGATGAAGGCGGTTTTGTGCTCGACTATCTGATGCCGGCCGGATCTTCATTGCAGGATACGGACCAGGTGCTGCTCGGCGTTGAAAAGATTCTGTCCGCCACGCCGGAAGTGGAGAGCACTTCGCGGCGTACCGGTCTGCAGTTGGGGCTGGAAGCGGTAACGGAAGCGAACCGTGGCGATTTTCTGGTGAAGCTGAAGTCGGAGCGAGACCGCGGCATCGATGAAGTGATGGATGACATCCGCCAGAAAGTGAGCAAGGCTTATCCGCAGCTGGATATCGAATTCGCGCAGGTTCTGCAGGATCAGATCGGCGATCTGACGAACTCGCCCGAGCCCATCGAGATCAAGCTGTTTTCTCCCGATCCGAAGGTGCTCGAGAAGTGGGGTCCAAAGGTTGCCGAGCGTATCAAGAAGATTCCGATGGTGGCCGATGTGAAGGACGGAATCGAAGATTCGATCAGCGGGCCGGCGATTGTCATGAGAGTGGACCCCGCAGTCGCAGCGCGAGCCGGCTTTACGCCGCGCGAGGTCGAACTGGACGCGAGCGCTCTTCTGCAGGGTGAGCCGGCAAATCTGCCGGCAGTGGTGAATGACCGGTCGTATACGATTCGTATACGGTTCCCGGAAAGCGTGCGGGCGAGCCTGGATCAGATCCGCAACACAATGATCGTCAGTTCGACCGGCAAAACGGCCACGCTGGGATCGGTGGCGGATTTTTCGGATGAAGCGGGACAGACCGAAATCTGGCGTGACAACCTGCTGCGCTACATCGCGGTCACGGGCCGTTTCGACGGCACAAGTCTGGGCCAGGGAATGCAACTGGTGCAGAAGGCGGTGAGTGAACTGGGCATGCCGCCGGAGATCGGAATTCAGTACGGCGGCGTTTATGAAGAGCAACAGAAATCGTTCCACGATCTTCTTGTGGTGCTCGCGCTGGCGGTAATTCTGGTGTTCACGGTGCTGCTGTTTGAGTTCCGCGCCTTCGCCGCGCCGACCGCGATTCTGGCTTCGGCACTGCTTTCGACATCCGGGGTATTCTTCGCGCTGCTGGTGACGAACACGACGTTCAACATTTCGTCGTTTATGGGGCTGATTATGGTGGTCGGCATCGTGGCGAAGAATGGCATTCTGCTGCTCGACGCCGAGGAACGGTTCCGGTCGGAAGGTATGCCGCTGCGGAAGGCGATGACGGAAGCCGGCGCGCGGCGTCTGCGTCCGATTCTGATGACGGCGGTGGCCACCATTGCTGGCATGATTCCGCTTTCGCTCGGAATCGGGCAGGGATCCCAGATGCTGCAGCCGCTCGCGATTGCGGTGATCGGCGGCATCCTGGCTTCGATGATTCTTTCGCTGCTTGTGACGCCCGTGGTCTTCTTCCTCGGGAACCGGCGGGCCGCGAAATCCGCATGATGATGGAGCGCAGTATCGCGGTTGCGACGCATGGGCGCTATCTCGCGATGCCTCCCGTAGCTGCGGGGCCGGCGCCGATTCTCGCCGGATTCCATGGCTACGCCGAGGATGCGGAGAGGCAGCTCGCGCGGCTGCGCACGCTGCCCGGGAGTGAGCATTGTCTGATTGTCTCGATTCAGGGGCTGCATAGCTTTTACAATCGGCGCACCAACGAGGTCGTGGCGAGCTGGATGACGAAGCAGAATCGTGAAGAGGCGATCGCGGACAACATCGCTTACGTAAAAAGC
>CAZPZE010000175.1:0-7300 GCA_964590625.1 uncultured Solibacteraceae bacterium | reverse complement strand
GAACTTGCTCGCATTGCAGTAACGTCCGTAAACATGCAGCACGATCGTGTCGCGCGGCTGGAATTCGCCCGGATTGCGCATCCGGTCCCACAGGAAATTGACTTCGCTCAGCGTCTCGCTGCGTCCGTGGAACCAGACGTCCACCCGCCAGTTATGTGGCGCGTCCGGTGAGTAGGAAGGCGGCACCACAAGACCGTACGGCTGTACGCTGCCGTCGATCTTCGAAACGTAACCGCGCACCACAAGGCCCGTCGCGCGCGCCCAGGGCGCGTCACCGCGAGCAAGCTGATCGGCGCGCTCATTCGCGACCCGCAGAAGTTCCTTCGCCTTGAAAACATCGTCCGCCGCGAAAAATTCGTTACCATCGAGGGCGTAGGAAACGGCCCTGGCAAACACCTGAACATCCGCCAGCCGCGGATTCCCCTTCAGGGCATCCAGCTTCGTCTGAAGACGCGCGAGACCGCCGCGCAGCGATTTCTGATCGGCATCGGAGACCGTCACGCCCGGCGGAGGAATGATTTTGATCTTGCCGCCCTGCTGCGAAGCGGGCAGGCCGACTTGCGCATTCGGCGCCGGATTCTGCCCCAGAATCACCATCGCGGGCATCAGGAAAAGGACCAGCTTCTTCATGGCGCAGACCATGATATCGGATCAGCCGCCGAATGCCGGATTCGCCCGTCTACTTCGCTGGCGCCGCGGGTTTCGGCTGCGGTGAGGCATGCAGTTCGAACTCATCGATCACTTTGCCGTCGGCGTTGAACACCTGCGCCTTCGCGACCGGCCCGTTCACATCGACCGCGATGAAGTTCTCCGTGCTTTCGACCTTCACCGTAATATTCGCAGGCGGTTTCGAAACGTCATACAGTGGAGCGCCGCCGCCGCCCGAAACAATGTAGTGAATGCCGTTCTGCAGATAGTGCTGATAGTTGTGATCGTGGCCGAACCATCCCGCCGTCACGTGATACTTCTCCAGCATCGGAACGAGCGCCGTCATGTGGGCGTTGTCTCCCTGCCTGCTGGCGACCGCCGTGTAGGGCGGATGATGCGCGGAAACGAACCGGTAATCCGCCGTCTGATGGGTCCGGAGATCTTCTTCGAGCCAGCGCGTCTCTTCGTCCCAGAAAGCCGCCCGCTCGCCCGGCACCTTCGAAATATTCCCGATGTCGCTGTTGAGCACCGCGAAGTGAGCCTTGCCCCAGTCGAACGAATAGTACGACTTCGTCTTCTGCAGGATGTCGTAGTAATTATGGCTGTTGTGCTCATGGTTGCCGAGCGCCGGGTAGAACGCAGTCTGCGTCAGAAGAGTTTTTTCGATGCTGAAGAACTCCGCCCAGAGACGGCTGTCATCGCCATCCGCAACCATATCCCCGGACTGCAGCACCATGTCCGGCACGCCATGCGCGACGATGGCATCGATGATCTTCTGGTGCACCGCCGGGCGCGTGCGATTGTCGCCATAAACGACGAAGCGGAACGGGACGGATTCACCGGTCGCCGCCGGAGCGGTCCTGAACGAAGCCTTGCCGTATCCCGGTACCGTGTACTCGTAGCGTGTATTGGGAGTGAGTCCGGTGAATGTTGTCCGTTCGACGTGCCAGGCGTTCGACTGCACGGGTGGCTTGTCCCCCCGCTCCTGCAATGTGATGTCGTCACCCGCCGCCAGCCACGCGACCGTTGCCGATCTCGTCGTGACATTCACCGCAAACGGCCCCCCGATCACGCGGGGATCGGCTGCCAGCGCCACAAGACACATTCCGATTACCAGCAGGAGAGTTTTCACGTCACCCGATATTATGACGCCGAATTAACGGACGGATGACCGTCGCGTCACAATGCCGTGACACGCATAGCAGAGGCCAGACGATTGAGAATCGCCTGGCCGCGGGAGAAGAGGAGAGTGGGCGCTTAAACCGCTTCGGCGAGTTGCGGCACGGCGGGCGATTCCATCACATACACCGTCGCCGGCGTATAGGTGAAGCGGCGTTCGCGCAGGCCGAGCTTGTGCATCAGCCGCCCGACGTGGTCCTGATCGTAGCGGATGCCGAACGTGCGCTCGATCGCTTCGGCGAGTTTGCCCGTCGTCCAGCGATCGGTCGAGAAGCCGTGCGCCTGCGCACCTTCCCGATACATGTTGCGGATGGCATCCATCTGATCGGCGGAGAGGCGGCTCGGACGGCCCGTGGCGCGGCGTTTCCGCATTCCATCCATACCCTTTACAACAATGGATCGATGCCAGCGGGAGGCGGTAGTGCGGCTTACACCATAGCGGCGCGCCACCTGCGATTGAGAGAGACCGTTCAGCAGCTCACGGGCAGCCGCCAGACGGCGAGATTCCATGTCGTCGCGTGTAAGAGAGTTCTGCGGGGCAAGCATTCTTCTCGTGACGCGCGGATGTCTTACTGAAGCACCTCCAGAATACACTAAAAACAGGGCCTCAGTAAATTGTTTTCAGAGGAAAATTCGTCAGACTCGCGGGTGGCCGTTCACGTTCGCGATGTCCACAAAACCTATGAGGGCGGCGTCGAAGCTCTGCGCGGCGTTTCGCTCGAACTCCGTTCCGGTGAAATCACGGCACTTCTGGGCCGCAGCGGCTGTGGAAAAACAACGCTGCTCAATCTCTGCGGCGCGATGGATTTTCCGACTTCCGGCATAATTCAGGTTGCAGGTCACATCACCACCGGTCTCCCCGATTCCCAACTGACTCGCCTGCGCCGCGAAAAAATCGGATTCGTCTTTCAGTTTTTCCAGCTGCTGCCCACCCTCACCGCAATCGAAAATGTGGAACTCCCGCTGCTCCTCGCAGGGGCGCGCAACTCGCGGCAGACCGCGCGCGAACGCCTCGAATGGGTCGGGCTTCCGGAAAAGGCCAACGCGCTGCCCTGGCAGCTCTCGGGCGGCCAGATGCAGCGCGTCGCCATCGCACGTGCGCTCGCGCACAACCCCACAATCCTCATCGCCGACGAGCCCACCGGTAACCTCGACACCGCCAGCGGCGAAATCGTGCTCGAACTGATCCGCCGCGCGGCCCGCGAGTTCGGCGCGGCAGTCGCGATCGCCACGCACAGCGCCGAAGCCGCCGCCATCGCGGACATTCGAATTCGTATGCGCGACGGCCTGATCGAGAGCGCCGGGTGAGACTCTTCCCGCTTGTCCGCCAGTTCGTCATCCGTCCGCTGCGAGCTGATCCGATGCGCGCCGGTCTCACGATACTCGCGATCGCGCTCGGCGTTGCGGTTGTCGTCGCGATCGATCTCGCGGGCGACGCCGCGGTTGGATCGTTCCAGTCCTCCGTGACATCGCTGCTCGGCCCCGTCGATTTCGAAATCACGGCGAACGGCGGTATCGACGAGCAGATCATGGCGAAACTGACGGCGCTGCCCGTCAACGCGCAATTCGGGGCGACCATCGAGCAGCGCGTCACCACGCGCTATGGGCTTCCCGTCACCATGTTCGGCATCGAGGCCATCCTCGATCCCACCGCCGCCGTCGTTTCCCGTGACATCGCGACGCGCTTCAACTGGAAACCCGGCGACACGATCCGCCTCCACGCGGCCGCCCGCACCGCCGAGTTCCGCATTCGCTCCATCGATCCCGACGAAAAGAATGAATGGATCGCCGTCGATATCGCGCCCGCCCAGCAACTGCTGGAATCCTGGGGGAGGATCGATCACGTCGAGGTCATCGTCGGAAAGAACGAAAACGCCGATGCCGTGGAGCGCGCGATTCAAAACGCCATTCCATTTGGCTACGACATCTCCACGCCTGGCGCGCGCGCCGAAGACACCCAGCGGATGCTGCGCGCATTCCGAACCAACCTCGGCGTCCTGAGTTACATCTCGCTGCTCGTCGGCGCGTTTCTGATTTACAACACGATCGCCGTCAGCGTCGTGCGAAGGCGAGTGGAAATCGGCATCCTGCGCGGCCTCGGCGTTGGACGGCGCGGTGTGCTGGCAATCTTCCTCGGAGAAGCCGCGCTGCTGGGCATCATCGGATCGATTGCCGGCATCGGCCTCGGCCGCTTAATGGCGAGCGCGATGGTCGACACGATTTCAAAAACCGTGAACTCGATCTTCATCACCAGTTCTCCCGGCAAAGTGGCATTCGCGTGGCTGCCGGCATCGCTGGCCTTCGCCGTGGGAACAGCCGTCGCCGTCGTCTCGGCGCTGATTCCGGCGCGCGAAGCCGCGAGCGTCGCCCCCGCGGAAGCTATGCGGCGCGAAGCCCGCCAGCATGATACGCGCGTTCATGCAGGGCGCGATCTCGCGTGGGCAGCGGTCGCCTGCGTCGTCGCGATCATCCTCGGCCAGTTCGGCCCCATCGGCGGACGCCCCATCACCGGCTACGCCGCAGCACTTTGTGCTGTTGCCGCGGCCGCCCTCGTCTCGCCCGCATTTATCTCCACACTGATCGATGCACTGCGCGGACTGCTCCGCCGCATTCCTGGCGCAGCGGGACTGATCGCCGGACGCAGCCTGGTCGCGTCGCTCGCGCGAACATCGGTCGTTGTCACCGCCCTCGCCACCGCCATCGCCATGACCATCAGCGTCGGCATTATGGTGACAAGCTTTCGCCGCACGGTTCAGATCTGGCTCGAAAACCGGCTGCAGGCCGATATCTATCTCCGCGCCGTCGGCCAGACCACAGCCGGCGTCTTCGCTCCCATCGCGCCCCAGGTGTACGGCATCGTTGCCGCTACGCCGGGCGTGGATGAAGTCGACGCCTTCCACGGCTTCACCTTCCGCTACGAAGGCCAGCAGTCCACCTTCGGCGCCAGCGATATCGATATCATGCGCCGCCACGGCCCTCCAAAATTCGTGAGCGGCGATGCCGACGCGATCCTTCGCAGCCTCCCCAACCAGAACCGTGTCATCGTTTCCGAGCCGTTCGCCAACAAGCATCACGTGCGTGTCGGCGACGTTCTGCGCATCTCGCTCGGTCCCGCGCGAGTGCCCCTGACCGTCGCCGGAATCTACTACGATTACTCCAGCCATCGCGGCCTCGTCATCGCGGACTGGAGCACGATGCGAAAGTACCTCCCTGATCAGCTCGCCACCGACATTGCGATCTACGTGAAGCATGGTTTCAATGCCACGCGTGTCCGCTACGACCTCGAATCGCGCCTTGCCGATTACAACGTCGGCCTCGCGCCGAACGAAGCTTTACGCGCGAGCGCCGTCACTGTCTTTGACCGCACTTTCGCCGTCACCTGGGCGCTCGAAGGCATCGCCATCATCGTCGCCATGCTGGGTACGGCGAACTCGCTGCTAGCATTGGTATTGGATCGCCGTCGCGAGATCGGCCTGATCCGGTGTCTCGGAGCCGACGATGGACAGATTCGTCGCATGGTTCTGACGGAAGCCGGATTGATCGGTCTGCTTGCGGCCGGGCTGGGTCTGGTGCTCGGCATCGCACTTTCGCTCGATCTGATTTATGTAATCAACCGGCAGAGCTTCGGATGGACGATTCAGTTTCATCCGCCGCTCGGCCTCCTGGCAGCCGCGCTGCTCCTTTTATGGATATTCACAGTCGCGGCCGGAATTTATCCCGCGCGGTTCGCCGCCCGGCTCCAACCCGCCGAAACGGCGCACGAAGAGTAATTTCAACCGGCAACAAGTAGAGACGAATGAAGCAGAACACCCGTAATATCGCAATCATTGCCCACGTCGACCACGGCAAAACCACGCTTGTCGACGCCATGCTCAAACAGAGCGGCATTTTCCGCGCCAATGAGGCCGTCGCCGAGCGCGTCATGGATTCCAACGACCTCGAGCGCGAGCGCGGCATCACTATTCTTTCGAAAATCACGGGCGTCCGCTTTCACGGCACCAAGATCAACATCGTCGATACGCCCGGCCACAGCGATTTCGGCGGCGAAGTGGAGCGCGCGCTGCGCGTCGTCGACGGCGTCATGCTTCTGGTCGATGCGAGCGAGGGCCCGCTGCCCCAGACCCGTTACGTTCTGATGAAAGCGCTCGAAGCGCGCCTGAAGCCGATCGTCGTCATCAATAAAATCGACCGTCCCGACGCGCGCGCCGGCGAAGTCCTCAACGAAGTCTACGATCTGTTCATCGATCTCGACGCGCAGGAAGAGCAGCTCGATTTCCCGGTCCTCTACGCCAACGCCAAGGCCGGTCTGGCGAAGACCAGCCTCGACGATCCATCCGAAGATCTGCGGCCGTTGTTCGAAACCATTCTGGAGCACATTCCGCCACCCGCCGGCGATCAGGACGCCATCCTCCAGGCGCAGGTGGCCAATCTCGACTACAGCGATTACCTCGGCCGCCTCGCCATCGGCCGCGTCTTCGAAGGAACGCTGCGCCACGGCGACGACGTCGCCATCTGCAAACTTGACGGCACCACCCAGAAGACTCGCATCACGAAGCTCTATTCATTCGAAGGCCTGAAGCGCGTCGATGAGACCATCGCGCTCCCCGGCGATCTCGTTGCTGTCGCTGGCGTCGAAGGCATTACGATCGGTGAGACCATTACAAGCGCCGACGATCCGAAACCGCTGCCTCCGATCCAGATCGACGAGCCCACCATCGGCATGACGTTCATGGTCAACACCTCGCCGTTCGCCGGCAAGGAAGGCCAGTTCGTCACCTCACGCAACATCCGCGATCGTCTGGATAAAGAACTGCTGACCAACGTTTCGATCCGCGTCGAGTCCGATTCGCCCGATACGTTCCGCGTCCTCGGCCGCGGTGAACTCCAGCTCGCCATCCTCATCGAAATGATGCGCCGCGAAGGCTTCGAGCTGGCTGTCGGCAAGCCTGAAATCCTTACGCGCGAGATCGACGGCCAGGTCATGGAGCCCCTCGAGCATCTCGTCATCGACTGCCCCGAACAGTACATCGGCGTCGTCATCGAAAAGCTCGGCAGCCGCAAAGGCAAGATGGGCAAGATGATCAATAACGGCTCCGGCCGCGTTCGTCTGGAATTCCGGATCCCCTCACGCGGATTGATCGGCCTGCGCGGCGAAATCCTGACGGAAACGCGTGGCACCGCGATTCTCAACTCCCTCTTCGATGGCTACATCGAATGGCAGGGCGATATCCCGACCCGCCCCACCGGCTCGATGGTCGCCGACCGCGACGGCAAGGTCACCGGCAACGCCATCTTCAGCCTGCAGGAGCGCGGCGAAATCTTCGTCACTCCAGGCGTGCAGGTGTATGAAGGCATGATCATCGGCGAGAACGCCAAAACCGCCGACCTGAACGTCAACATCGTCAAGGAAAAGAAGCTCACCAACATGCGCGCGTCGTCGGCGGACGAAGCCATTCGCCTCATCCCGCCGCGC
>CAZPZE010000174.1:0-5297 GCA_964590625.1 uncultured Solibacteraceae bacterium | reverse complement strand
TTCACCAGTCGAAATGGAAATCGGAGAGCGCCGGCTTGATAACCGGCGCTCTTCGCATTTGTGTTAGCGTAGGAGTTCACCCCATCGCTACAGGGCCGCCGAGCGCGGCACGAAGGAGAATCATCGCGTGTCTTTGAGAATCAACGACGAAGCCCCCAATTTCACGGCCGAAACGACACAGGGCCCCATCAACTTCCATGAATGGATCGGCAACGGGTGGGCCATCCTGTTTTCGCACCCCAAGGATTTCACCCCCGTCTGCACCACCGAGCTCGGCTACATGGCAGGCCTCGAGCCGGAGTTCGCAAAACGCAGCACGAAGATCATCGGACTGAGCGTGGACCCGGTCGACAGTCACGGCAAGTGGGCCGCCGATATCGAGGAAACGCAGGGCCACGCCGTCAAGTACCCCATGATCGGGGATCCCGAGCTCAGTGTCGCGAAGCTCTACGGCATGCTTCCCGCCGATGCCGGCACCACGTCGGAAGGCCGCACCCCCGCGAATAACGCCACCGTCCGCAACGTTTTCGTCATCGGGCCCGATAAGAAGATCAAGCTGATCCTGGTGTACCCGATGAGCACCGGCCGCAACTTCGACGAAGTGCTTCGCGTGCTCGATTCACTGCAGCTCACCGCGAAGCATTCGGTTTCAACGCCGGTGAACTGGAAGCCCGGCGAGGACGTCGTGGTTCCGGCCACCATGCCGGAAGACGTCACGAAAGAGAAGTTCCCCGGCGGCCTCCGGGTGCTGAAGCCCTATCTGCGGATGGGCGCGCATCCCAAGTAAGCCGGTCCCAAATCAAAGAAAAAAGGGGAGCCCTCGGGCTCCCCTTTCTTATTGAAACCATCCTCGATCACTGAGGCGGTGGTCCGCCGCGCCGGCCAAACGGACCAGGTCCGCCCGGACGGCCCGAAGCGCCGGAAGGCCCGCGCGGCCCGCGTCCCATTCCCGGTCCGCCTTTCTGGATCGTATAGGTCGAAGGAACCGTGAACAGCGTTGCGCTGGGCTCGCCGGTCGAGATATTGGTCAGCTCCATGTCGGTATTGGCAATTCGCGGATCGCTGCTCTTGATCTGTACCGGAATGTGGAGATCGTTCGAGATCCACGTGGTGCGCGTACTGGTGATCGGCTGCGCATTCCCGATTGCTCCCGCCGGAATCACTTCGGTAATCTGCGTTCCGGTCGCCTGAACGCCATTCACGGTTTGGGTCCCCAGAGGCGTCAGGGTTTCCGTAGCGCCGTTTGGCAGCGTTCGCGTGCTGGCCGTGGGCGTTGGCGGCGTGGTGCTTGCCGGACCGCGCCCGGACTGGAACCGCGGAACCCGGCTCTCGTACGCAATCATCGTCGACGAATCGAGTTCATACCGCACACCCGCCACGGGGTCGATAATCGTGACTCTGGTGTAAGGCGCCTTCCCGCTTGCAGCCGACTGCGTGATGGTTTCGCTCGAATAAGTCCGGCCCTGGCCGTCACGCGCGCGCTGCGTCGTGCGCGAGGTGTTGATCGAGTTGCCGTCGGCGAGCTTTTCCTGCGTCGTCAGTGTTTCCACGCCGGAGTACGGCGCGCCCGTTACCACGCGGCCACCCATCTCCATCCCACGTCCGAAGCCGCCGCCGGGGCCGCCGAAACCGCCGAACCCTCCTGGACCACGGCCCTGTGCAAACGCCGCGGCCGCGGACACCAATATCAACAACACTTGCTTCTTCATGACTCTCCTCAATCCCTCTGAAACTCAGTAGCCCTGCGCTGATCCGTCCGCTGCTCCATCATCGTCATTTGAAAGACGCACCGCCTGCGCCAGGCCATCCTGCCCCACCAGAACATCGGCCTCCACGCTTCCGCTCCAGCTCGGGTCCACCCGAACCCCCATCCCCACCAGTTGCGCCGGATCGAGCTGCGTCCGCACAATTCCAAACGTCTCGCCAGGCACTGGCGGAAGCGCGAAGGGCAGTTTGATGAACCCCTCCTCGCCCGCCTCTTCCGCCGGAGCAAAAGCCTCCTGCGGATAGTCGCGCGGCGTGAAAGTTCGGGCGGCCGCCGGAGGAGCCGTCACTGCTGCCGTCTCGTCGTGCCGTGCGCGGATATCCCGCACCGTAAACACGCTGATGGCGAGCAGCGCCGCCGTGGACATGGCCCACATCCACCGCACCTGCCGCACATGCCGGCGGTGCCTGTCGAACTCCCGCAGCAAAACCGCTTTGCCCCATTCATGGCCTTCCGGAATCCCCACCATTCGCAGCGCAGCCAGATGGCTGCTGAGATCGTGCTCCGCCTGCCAGCGGCTACGGCAGCCATCGCAGCCCGCCACATGATCGCGCAGTTCTGCCGGCATCTCGCCGCCGCGCCGCGCATATTCCATCAGTTCGAACCGAGCCAATTCGCAGTTCATCGCTTCCTCTCACCGCACCGCCACTTCGATTGCCGCCTGCGCCCGCCTGAGCTTTGCCGCCAGCAGGCCCCTCGCCCGGTGGAGGCGCGAACGCACTGTTCCCACCGGACATCCCATCACCTGCGCCGATTCCTCATAACTCATTTCTTCGAGATCACACAGCACGACCGCGTCCCGGTAGAGTACCGGTAGTTCCCGCAGTGCCGCGTGCAGCGCCGCCAGCGATTCCGCGTTGATCAGCTCGCCCAGAATGTCGTGGCGCACCGGCTGATCCACCGGTTCCTGCACCGGCCCCTGCCGGCGCACCACTCGCACCAGATTGCGCGCGACGCCATACATCCAGCCCTCGAGCGACCCGCGCTTGTCATCGAAGTTTGTGTTGGCTCGCATGAGCTGCACAAACACCTCATGCGATACCTCTTCCGCTACTGACGCGCTCCCCGACATGTGCAGCGCATAACGGCGCAGCGCCGGCCCTCTGCGCTCATAAAGCTCGCCGAATGCCTCGCGGTCGCCGCCCTTCATCAAACGGTAAAGTTCTTCGTCGCTCCGCTGCATCCCGCTCCGCTCGGCCGGACGTTCAAATCTGTATTGACTGCCCATGTGAAAAAGTTCCCCTCAGGCTCGCCATCCGTCTAAACTCGTAGCTTATAGACGCGGGTGGCGGCCATCCTGCCTGTAAAGGTTGTTGAGGAGACTGAATCACCGATTTCCCGATGAAAATAGGGGTGTTTGCCATCTTCGCCCTCTGCTTTCCCTGTGCGCTTCCGGCCCGGGAGAGCGCCGCATTCCCCACGCCCGAATCGCTCGTCGACGGCGCCGTGGCCGCCGCCAAAGCCCAGGCGGAGCGGAACTGGCAGTATACGTATCGCGAAGATCATACGCAATCCCAGGCCGGCAAAGACGGAAAACCGGGGCCATCAGTAACCCGCATCTATGATCACATCATGCTGGAAGGGTCGGACTACAGGAAGCTGGTTCTGATCGACGGCAAGCCGCTGGATGCGAAAACGCAGAAGAAGGTCGATGCCGATCTCGAAAAAGCCCGCGCCGAACGCCGCCGGTCTTTGCTTCCCCCTGCCCATTTCTCCGAGAGTCTCGACACCCTCGAATTACTCCCGCGCCTTTTCGACAACAAAGTGACAGGCCGCGAAATCGTCAACGGGCGCGCCGCGTGGAAGATGGAATCGACGCCGAAGCCGGACGCCAAACCCGCCAATACGCAGGAGGAAGAGGTGCTCGCATCGCGCCGTACCAACTGGTTCGATGAACAGGATGGCTACGCCTTCCATGAAATCATCGAGTACATGCGGCCCATCAATCATTTCGAGCCCGGCACAGTCTTCGACTTCCAGATGACCCGAGTGGGAGACGACTGGCTCTGGAGCGATCAGACGATTCACGCCCTTTTAAAGTGGACCATTATCCGCGCCCGCTCCGAATCCCACCAGCATTACTACGACTACAAACGCTTTCAGACAGACAGCACTTTTACGCCGCAGTAAACTGCGTCAGACTCAGAATGTTCCCATCCGGATCGGAGAACCACGCGACGCGCGCACCCGCGGGCGATGTCCACACGCCATCGCTATCCTGCACCATTCCCGGATAACGCGAAAACGCAACGCCTTTCGCGGCCAGATCGCGCACTGCCCCGGTAATATCAGGCACCTCCCAGCCGAGCACCGTGAACTGCGCCGGCGTCAGCTCCGGCACGTTCGTCACGCGCAGCATGGTTCCCCCGGCGTCAAACACCAGCGCGAACGAATTCTCCTCCACCAGCGTCAGCCCGAGCTGATCGCGATAGAAGGTCTTCGCACGTGCCGCGTCGCGCGTGCCGGTGAATGCCATGATTTTTGCGTTTTTCAGCATGCTTAAACTATTGTGAAGGGCCCCCATGAAGATTACACCCATTCTGACCGTCAAAGATATCGAGCCGTCCCTGCCGTTCTGGGTCGACCGCATGGGATTTCAAAACCTCGCCCAGATGCCGGAAAGCGATAAGAGCGAGAAGATCGGCTTCGTCATGCTCCAGCGCGATGGCGTGGAGTTGATGATCCAATCCGCGGCCAGCGTCGCGAAGGACGAACCCGCCTTCGCGCCCGGCGGCGAATCCCGCGTCGCATCGCTCTACATTGAAGTCAACGATTTCGCCGACACGCTCAAACGCCTCGAAGGCTATCCGCTCGCGATGCACGAACGAACCACGTTCTACGGCATGCGCGAAGTCGGCGTTTTCGATCCCGCCGGAAACATCGTGATGTTCGCCGTCAAAGCCTAGCTCTTACGCCCGGACTTCAATCTCATTCGAAACCGCGCACCGGCCTTCCGGAGTCTCGCACGAAGCCTGCGCGCGATACGTTCCCTTCATCCGGTAAATCGAGCCGATGGGAATATCGGCCTCCAGCGCCTTGCCCGCCTCCAGTTCGACCTCAACCGGCCGAGGCGCATGTTCCGGTTTCATCAGCTCGCGTCCGTACGAGGTGAGTTCCGCTTCCGCTCCGGACGCGTTGCGCAGGGTGACCTGAAAATAATTCAGCCAGCCGCGCGTCCGCAGCGTACGCTTCGTCTCGCCGGTGTTGCGAATCGCCACCGAAACGGACGGAAGCTCCTCGGGATCTTCCTTCGCTCTCAATTGCAGCGAGAGCGCGATCCCGTCCTCGGGCTCGCCCCACACACGCCCGGCAACGTCCACTACCTTCTTCGGATCGTCGCGGACCGACAGGCCCATCTTTGCGAGAAAAGTGAGAAAATCTCTGACTATGCTTATTGCCGAATCTCCCGGATAGTGTGGCCCACGCCATTCCTGGGGGCCGCCACTCCGATGATATCCGACAGCGTTGGCGCGATATCGTTCGGCGCCACCGCCTGCGCGTAGTGCCCGGGCTTCACGCCCGCGCCGAAGAA
>CAZPZE010000173.1:0-4848 GCA_964590625.1 uncultured Solibacteraceae bacterium | reverse complement strand
TCTTCGTGAGGAATGCGCCGGAGACTGCGGCGAGGCCCGATGTCACGGGGCCGGCCGGAAGGCCCGGCGTGACGGGATACGCCGTGTCGTTGGTGGTGCCTGTGACGTAGATGTTGCCGGAGGAATCGAGAGCGAGTCCTGTAATCGCTTCGCGGTAGTAAGTGGACCAGAGGAACTGGCTGCCATCGGCACTCATCTTGAAGAGGAAGCCAGGACCGGGCGTGCTCTGCAGCGCGTTGATCACGGGAAAGTAGCGGGAACTGGTCGATCCGGCGACATAAATATTTCCTGCCAAATCGACAGCCATGTCGGCCGCCTGATCGTTATCGCCTCCGGAAACTTCGCGAAAGAGAACGATGTTGCCGGCTGGATCCAGCTTGACGATGAAGATGTCGGTGGCGTAAGTCGGGAACGTGCGCGTTCCCGCGATAAACGTGTCGCCCGCCGCGTCGGCTGCAATTCGGGCCACTTTATATTGATTTCCGCCCGCGATCCAGGTGGTGAATTCGGAGGGCGCGGCGAACATCGGACATGCTGCTGCGAGCAGGACTAACGGCAGGCAGAATTTCACGGCGGCTTTTCAGCAGCACTCCGGATGCCATGCTGTCATCCACCGCGCGAAAGGACTTGTGCTGAATCACGCGCCGCGATGCGTGTCGGCCTGCCTCATTGGTGAGGTCGATCCGGATAATGGAAGGGTGCCAAGCCCGATTTCCCGCAATCTTGTTCTTGTTGCAGCAGCGTCGGTGTTCGGGGCTGCCGGCGCCTTCGCGGCGGTCATCGGCACGAACGTTGCGGCGCTGCCCCTGACCGGCGAACGGATCGCGGCGCTTCCGGCTGCGCAGCAACCAGCGTGGCGCAGGTACCTGGAGCGCTCTGTCGCGCAGATGCGCGCGGATCGCGCAGCTCTCGATGCGGAGATGAAGAAGGCCGGTCTCAAGGCGCCAATCATCCCTCCCAGCGGATCGGCGGCGAGAAGCATTCCCCTCGATAACCCCGCCGATTGGTACGCGAGCGCCGAGGCGCGGCGGATTGCGAATATCGTCGTCTCTTTTCAGACGCCCGCGGGCGGATGGAGTAAGAATCTCAATCTGGCGGATCACGTCCGCGCACTGGGTGAGCACTGGGCGGGCAATAACGCGTCGCCCGTGCCGGGCGTGGCGGATTTCGATACGTCGAAGGATCCGAAATGGGAGTACGTGGGAACGCTGGATAACGATGCGACCACAACGGAGATCCGTTTTCTCGCCAAGGTCGCGGCCGCGGGCAATGATCAGAAAGAGGCAAAGGCCTGGCGCGAGTCGTATCTCAGGGGCATCGAGTATATTCTCGCGGCGCAGTATCCCAATGGCGGCTGGCCGCAGATCTGGCCGCTGCAGGGTGGTTATCACGATGCCATCACTTACAACGATGACGCGATGGCGAAAGCCCTGATGGTGCTCTTCGATGCCGCGAACGGAACGGCGGAGTTCGCGACCGTTCCCGCGGCGCTGCGGTCGCGAGCCAAAGCGGCCGTGGCGAAGGGGATCGACGTCATCCTGGCCACGCAGATCGTGACCAACGGCAAGCGCACCGCGTGGGGCCAGCAATACGACATGCTGGATCTGAAGCCTGCGGGCGCGCGCAATTATGAACCGCCGTCGCTTTCGAGCGGGGAAACGGGGACGATTCTGCTGTTCCTGATGAAGCTGCCGGCCCCCAGCCCGGCGGTGGTGGAGGCGGTTCGCGCCGGAGCCGCATGGCTGAAGTCGGCGGCGGTTTATGGCAAGGCGTTTGAACGCGGCCCCAACGGGAGAACCCTGACATCGGCTCCCGGCGCGGGACCGATCTGGTCGCGCTATTACGAGATCGGGTCCAACCGCCCGATCTTCGGCGATCGCGACAAGAGCATTCATGACGACGTGAATGAAATTTCGCTCGAACGGCGGAATGGCTACAGCTGGTACAACGTCGGCCCCAAAGCAGCTCTCGACCGGTTCGCCGAGTGGAACGCGTCGCAGCGGTAATTTCACGCAGCTATTAAATCTTTAATTGACACCGGCGAGGGATGAGCGTATGGTGTAACTATTAAATCTTTAATTGAGGAAAACGACTCGTGCCCAGAAAGCCCTCGGTAAGTCTGACTGATGCCGAATTGAGAATCATGGAAGTACTGTGGGAGCGAGGAGCGTCCACGGTGGCGGATGTCGTCCGGCAGCTCTCGCGCGAAGTGAATCTCGCATATTCCACGGTTCTGACCACACTTCGCATTCTGGAGCAGAAGGGCCATATCACCCACACTGCCGAAGGGCGAACGTTTATCTATTCGCCCGTCACGATGCGCGAAGAAGCGCGCGAAAACGCTGTCACGCAGCTCATCCGGCGCTTTTTTGAAAACTCCCCCGAACTGCTGGTGCTCAGTCTCACCGAAGGGAAGAAGCTTTCCCCGAAGCAACTGGCACGGCTCCGTAAGCGGCTGAATGAAGAGGAGAAATCATGAGCAGTTATCTCCCGGCCTTTCTCAATGCGGCCATTCTCAGCGTTCCGCTCTGTGCGGCTATCGGGCTGGGATTGCGCTTCACGCCGCGGCGTGTCCTGAATGCCGCCACGCGGCATCACGTCCTTTGGGCGCTGCTCGTGCTTGTCGTTATGCTTCCCGCTGCGTGGCTCCCGCGCCCCGCCGGGCACCGCGCGCAGCCGGTGAGTCCGCAGCGTGCGGGCACATCTGTTACATCCGGTGCCGGAGCAATGCCGCAGCCTGACAATCTGCCCGTCGTGCGCACTCATGCGACCCCCGCGAGCAGGCCGCTGTTTCCGATCGCTCTGCCTTCCGTTCAGTGGACTTCCGCGATTCTGATTCTCTGGGCGGCAGCATCGCTGGCGCTGCTGTTACGTCTGGGATGGAGCTGGATCGCGATCGAACGCTACAAAGCGCGCGCGCTGCCTGCTTCCGCCGATCTCGAACATACCGCAAAGCAGTGGCTGGCGCGGTGCGGGTCATCGCGAAAGATCTCGCTGCGCATCACCGAAATCGGTCTCGCCGGGCCTATAGTTGCGGGGCCGTGGCGGCCCTCCATCCTCCTCCCGGCAATTCTGCTGAAGGAGGTTTCCAGCGAAGAGATGGATCGCATCGGTCTGCACGAGGCGGCGCATCTGGCGCGCTTCGACGATTACGCGCTGGCAATCCAGCGGGTTCTTGAAGCGATCTTCTTTTTCCATCCGGCCGGTCGATGGATCGCACGCCAGATTGATCTCGAGCGGGAAATTGCCTGCGATGATTGCGTGGTTCAGATCACCGGCGCGCCGCGGCTCTATGCCGATTCGTTGGCCCGGGTGGCCGAGTTCAGCGCCGGGATGCGACACTCGAACACGGCTGCCGCGGCAGGTTACGAAGGCTCGCATCTGGCAACACGCGTCGAAATGCTTCTTGCGCGCGGCCGTCACACGAGCGCCAGGCTTCTGCGGATTCCGTTGATCGCCGCCGTGGTCACAATACTTCTGCTGGCGGCTACCGCTTCCGAATCGCCGCTTCTGTTCACGTTCATGACACCGGCGAGGGTGTTCGCGCAGGCTCCCCCAACGGCTCCTCCGGCTGTTCCGAAGCCGGCTACGGTCCCGGCGGCGTTCAGCCCTGCTGCGCCCACGCCGGCGTTCGCGGCTCCGAAACATGAGGCGAACGCGAAGCTGCTCACCCCGAAAGAGGAATCTCTCAATGCAGAGATCGCCCATAATCCGCGCTTCACGACAGTATCGATTACCCCGGTCCAATGGAAATTCGGCGCGGTTTCCACGAATACCGCTCCGGGCCGAATCGACTACAGGACGATGGCGATCAAGCGCCTTTTCTTTCTCGCATGGCCGGATCTGGCGTATTACCGTTTCGTCTGGCCAGATGGCGCAATTCCGCCCGGCGGAGGGTGGTACGACATTTCCGTGACGATGCCCGAAAACACAACGCCCGAACAGCTTCAGCGAATGACGCAGGCGCTCCTGGCCGACTACTTCAAAGTGTCCGTGCACTGGGAAACACGCGATGTCGATGTCTACGCGCTCAGAATCGCGGATGGCGGCATCAAGTTTCACAAGTCTGCGGACCCCTCGAATCCCGCCTTCAAAGGAAGCGGCGGCCGGGATGGGTGGCACATTGTCCCGGCTTTTCCGGAACATCGTTTCCCGGGCTCCGGCATGACTTTGAGTCAGTTCACTCAGGATGGGTCCGCGCCCGTCTATCTCGACCGGCCTCTCGTCGATATGACCGGCCTCGAAGGCGTCTACGATATCGATCTCTTCATCGCCCGCGATCCCAACGCTGCCTGGCCATTGCATCCCCTGACTCCGAATGCAATGCCCGCTCAGCGCGCCGCCAACGACGGTTTTCGGTACAACGTGTATTTCCAGGCCCTGCAGGATCAGCTTGGCCTGCGAGCCGATGCGGAAACCGATCCGACAAAGATGCTGATCATCGACTCGCTGAACCTGTCGCCCGCGAGCAACTAACGGCTACTTCAGCACGTACGGTTTATCGGCCACGATCGGGGCCGGCACTTTAGGCGCTTCGATTGCCGCAGCGCCGTCGAGCCCCTTGCCCGTCACGTTGTAGATGCCGAGAAGCGGGCCGGAATAGCCAGTGACGTGAACATCCCTGATCTCCGCGTTCCTGATGTTCGCGAGCGAGATGCCCTTCGCGCACGTGCCCGTCATATTCGCCAGCGTGAACCCGTCGAGCGGTTTATCCGGATGGATGCCGGTGCCGTCGACGAGCAGCGGAGCATCCTTGACCCGAATATTCGTGAAACGAAAATTGCGGATGGTCGGAATTCCTTCCAGACCCGGCACCGGATCCTGATCCTGAATGCCGCTGTTGAGAAT
>CAZPZE010000172.1:0-2956 GCA_964590625.1 uncultured Solibacteraceae bacterium | reverse complement strand
AAGCTGGAACCCTCCGTGGTCAACATCTCGGTCGAGTTCGGCGGACGCCCGAACTCCCCGCAGGCATCCAACCGCGGCGGCAACAACCGGCGCCGCCTGAATCCCAACAACGGCGATAACGGTGACGATAACGGCCAGTCGCCGGAAGATTTCTTCCGCCGCTTCTTCGGCGGCCCGGGCGGCGGTGGCGTCGAGATCAACCCCTTTGGCGGTGGTGGCGAAGCCATGCCCTCACGCGCTCTCGGATCGGGCGTGGTTGTCGATAAGAACGGCTACATCATCACCAATAACCACGTGGTCGATAAAGCCACTAAGATGACCGTCAAGTTCACCAATGACGATACGGAATATCCGGCCCACGTCATCGGCACCGACCCCGAGACCGATCTCGCCGTCATCAAGATCGATAAACGCGACCTTGCCCCGGCGAAAATCGGGAATTCCGATTCCATGCGCGTCGGCGATTGGGCGATGGCGATCGGTTCGCCTCTCGGCTTCCAGTCCACCGTGACCGCCGGCATCATCAGCGCGCTCTCGCGTGACGTGCCCGAGCCCACCGACTCTCCCACCGCCGCGCGGACCAAGAACAGCTTCCAGCACTTCATCCAGACGGACGCAGCCATCAACCCCGGTAACTCCGGCGGCCCCCTCGTCAACGTGAACGGCGAGGTCATCGGAATCAACACCATGATCGCCAGCGAAAGCGGCGGCTATCAGGGCATCGGCTTCGCCCTGCCAATCAATACCGCCGTCAAGGTCTACGACACGATCATCCGCGAAGGCAAGATGACCCGCGGCTCGATCGGCATCACCTTCCAGGAAGATCCCAGCCAGACCCCCTCGCTGCTCGACGTTTATGGCGGCGTGAAGCAGGGCGTGGTCGTTCAGGGCGTGACTGCCGGCGGACCTGCTGAAAAAGCCGGCCTGAAGCCGATGGACGTCATCGTCTCCATCGACGGCAAGAAGATCACCAAGGGCCAGGACCTGATCGATCAGGTGGCGGACAGCCCCATCGGCAGCACCCTGAAATTCGGTATCATTCGCGATCGCAAACCCATGGATGTCAACATCACAATCGCCGATCGCGCCAGGACGTTCAGCGACAATCCTCAGGTCTCCTCCAATGCTCCGGGCGGCAGCGGCGGCCCCACGGAAGGCGCGCAGAAGTTCGGCATCAGCATCGGCACCCTCAGCGCCTCTGACAAGCGCGACGCCGGCTATACCGGCAACGGCAGCGTCTGCATCCAATCCGTGGATCCGGATTCGTTCGCGGATAACATTGGACTGGCAAAAGGCGACATCATCCTTGAAATCAACCGTCAGCCGGTGAACTCGGTTGCCGATGTGACCCGCATCCAGTCGACGCTGAAGGCGGGCGACTCGGTCGCGTTCCACATTTCCCGCCAGGGAGGGAGCGGCAACGCTTTCGGGAACAGCCCCGGCGGAAACTGGCAGCCCATGTATCTGGCCGGCAAGCTTTCCGCCGCCAGCGGCAACCAGCAATAACAAAACACGCGTACAATAGCAGAAGGGGCGGAAGCAAAACCGCCCCTTCTCTTTTTTGCCCATGAGACTCCCCTCGCTTGCGGTGGCGCTCTCGCTGGCTCTCACTCTCATGGGGCTGGCCGCCACTACCACCAGCAAAAGCAAGGCGCCTGCGAAGAAGGCCGTTGCGCCGGCGAAGAAATCGGTCACCCACCCGGCCACGAAGTCCGCCGCCACGAAATCCGGAACGGCTACGAAATCCGCCCCTGCGAAATCCGGAACGGTGTCAACGAAGGCCGCGTCGTCCTCGAAAGCGAAGGCGTCGGGAAAGACGGTATCCCGTACTTCCCGCAGCCGCCGTCCGGTCACGAACTGGCGCACCCGCCAGTTGAGCCCGACGGCCGATCGGTACAAAGAAATACAGCAGGCCCTCGTTGATAAAGGCTACCTGAAATCTCAGCCGAGCGGCGTCTGGGACGGCGATTCCATCGATGCCATGACGCGCTTCCAGAACGACCAGAAGCTGCCGGCGAATGGCAAAATCACTGCGGCGTCGCTCATCGGCCTGGGACTGGGTGCGAAATCCGCCGGCGCCCCGGAAGCTCCCGCCCTGCCTGGCGCCCCCGGCAAGCAACCCGCGCCGCCTGCCGCCGATGCCTCCGCGCCTGCGCAGGCTGCTGGGGCATCATCTGCACAGCCGTAGAGCGTGGCCGCCGAAACGCGCGCCTGTGCCGAAACGTCGCATAATAAGAACTATGGGCGCGAAATCCTTCCTCGGAGCGGCTCTCTTCGGAACCGCGATATTCCTACTCTCTCCGGCCGGGACGCTGGCGCAGTCCACTGCCCAACCTCAGGCGGCAGCTCAGACCAACCCCACTCCCGAAGAGATCATCAAAAAGTTTGCCGCGAAGGAAGCCGAATTCCGCAAGGCGCGCGAGAACTACACCTACCGCCAGATCGTCAAGATGGAAGAGATCGGTCCCGATGGCCAGCCCGGCGGCTCCTGGCAGATCACGTCGGACATCATCTTCGGTCCCGATAAGAAGCGCACCGAAAAAGTGATTTACGCGCCGCCTGTCACGCTCCAGAACATCAGCCTCGATCCCGAAGACGAACAGGACCTCCGCGACATCCAGCCCTTCGTCCTCACAACCGACGACATCGACAAGTACGAGATCGTCTACCTCGGCAAGCAGCAGATCGATGAAATCCCGTGCTACAGCTTTTCCGTTAAGCCGAAAAAGATGGTGAAGGGCCAGCGTTACTTCCAGGGCACCATCTGGGTGGATGACCGCGACTTCCAGATCGTAAAAACGTACGGCAAGGGCGTCGGCATCACGTCGAAAGACCACCAGTTCCCGAACTTCGAAACCTATCGCGAGCAGATCGACGGCAAGTATTGGTTCCCCACCTACACTCGCGCGGACGACGTGCTCCGTTTCCCGAACTTCTCGCAGCGTATCCGCATGGT
>CAZPZE010000171.1:0-4193 GCA_964590625.1 uncultured Solibacteraceae bacterium | reverse complement strand
CCCACGTCGTAGGACCAGCCCACGGGTTGTCGCCGACGCCCAGCGGCGCGGGGCCGGCGGCGGCCACGAGGCCCGCTTTTACGAAGCCGGCTTCGCTGAGCCAGTCGCGGATTTCTTCGAAGCTGTAGGTTGCGCCGCGTTCGGTGTTCACCAGCATATTCACGTCGAAGATGAGACCCATTGTGCTGGTCTTGCGTTCGGGATCGACCAGGAATTCGGCGATCACGATGGTGCCGCCGGGCGCGAGGGCATCGAATGTTTTGCGGAGCAGGGCTTTACTGCGCTCAACGCCTTCGGAATGCAGGATGTGGCCGAGCGTGGCAATGTTGTAGCCGCGTCCGAAATTGACTTCCCCGAGATCGCCGGCGATGAAGGAAAAACGGTTTGCCAGACCGAACTGCGCGGCGGTTTTCCTGGTGATCTCGAGGACGCCGGGCCAATCGATGGCGGTGACTTCGACCTGAGGCGATTTCTGGGCGATGGCGATGCCCCAGACACCGGAGCCGGCCGCGAGGTCGAGCACACGCACCGGAGCAGTCGCGTTCGCCACGCCGAGGGTTTCCCCCGCTGCGCTGGCAGCGCCGTAGTTAAACGGGAAGAGCGCCGGAACCAGCTTTTCGAAAAACGCCGTGCCTTCCGCGACGCTGTTGACGCCGCCGGTGGGGTGGCCGGCGCGAACGATATCCGCGATATCGAGCCATTTGGGAATGAGCTGCGAAGACATGTGCTCGATCATGCCGCCGAGATAGCCAGGTGCGCCTTTGACGAGAAAGGCGCGGCTGTCGGGCGTGAGGGAATACGATTCGCCGTTCTTATCGAGCAGCTCGAGTCCGGTGAGCGCGTTCAGGATGGAGGCGACGCCGCGGAGAGATGCGCCCGTCGCGGTGCTGACCTGCGCGGCGGTCTTCGAGCCGTCTTTTAGAGCATCAAAGAAGCCGTTGCGGATGGCGGCTTCGATGATCAGGGGCGGCGCATAGCCCCAGGTGTAGCGCATGATTTTTTCCGGAGTGACGCTCGACTGCTGTGGTGCGGAAGACATTTCGGATGAAAACCCCCGAGACCAATCTACACCCGGGGCGATTCTGCCGATATACTCTTTCCCATGGCTGCCGTAGCCAATTCGGTAGGACCGAACGCCAGTCAGCGGGAGATCGTGGACCTGAGGCGGGTGCCGGCGCGCGATCTGGAGCCGCTGTTGATGGACGAAATCGAGGAATGGCGGCGCGAGCTGGCATGGGACTTCGAGCCTTCGGCGGCGCTGGTGCGGCGTTACGCGGGGGCCGGCTCGCTGGGCGGCGCTGCGCTGGTGATGAATGGGCAGGTGGCGGGATATGGCTACGCGGTTCTGGAGGAGCCGCGCGGCATCATCGGCGATCTGTATCTGCGTCCGCATCTGCGGGATGCCGGGGCGGAAGCGGAGTTGTTCCGGTCGCTGCTGGATGCGCTGGCGGCGACACCGCGGGTGTCGCGGATGGAAAGCCAGTTGATGCTGCTGACCTCGGAGACGGCGGAGCTGATTCAATCCTCCGGCAGGCGGGTGCGGACGTTCGCGCGGCGGCTGATGATTCGGGATGAAGCGCGTCCGCTGCCGCCAGCCGCATTGCCGCCGGGAAGGTTCCGGTTCGATCCGTGGGAAGATTCGTTTCTGCACGCGGCGGGCTCGATTATCGCGGGTTCGTACAAGGGGCAGACGGATGCGGAAATCAATTCGCAGTACCGGTCACCGTCCGGGGCGCGGCGATTCCTCAGCAATATTGTGGAGTTTCCGGGATGCGGACTTTTTCATGCGCCGGCGTCGTTTGTGGTCTTCGACCGGCTGAGCGGCGAGGCGGTGGGGATGGTGCTGGCGAGTTTCGTCGCCGAGCATGCCGGGCATATCTCGCAGCTGTGCGTGCTGCCGGGGCTGCGCGGAATGGGGCTTGGCCGCGAGTTGCTGCGGCGGTCGGACGAAGTGCTGCGCGGGCAGGCGGCGAAGCTGGTGAGCCTGACGGTCACCGAGGCGAATACCCGGGCGATTGCGCTCTATGAGCGGAGCGGGTTCCGGTCTGCCCGGCGCTTCTTTGCTTATACGTGGGAAGCCTGACGGGACGCAATAATAGTAAGAGTGGATATCGAAAAAACCCTGCTGAGGAAGGTTGGGGAGGCGATCCATCGTTTCGGGATGATCCGCGAGGGCGACCGCGTGGCTGCGGCGGTTTCGGGCGGGAAAGATTCCGTGGCGATGCTGGATGCGCTGCTGCTGCTGCAGAAGCGCGCGCCGATCGACTTCAGCGTTTGTGCGTTCACGGTGGAGCAGGGGAAGTTTCTGGCTCCGGTCGAAGCGGTGGGCGAATACATTCGCAGCCGCGGGGTGGAGTGGACGTATTACACGGATAACCCGTCGCTGCGGCTTCTGGAAGATCAGCCGGATCACGGGTGCGATCTGTGCAGCCGGTTCCGGCGGCGCGCGGTCTATGAGATTGCGCGCGGGCTGGGGGCGAACGTGATTGCGTTCGGGCATACGGCGGACGATCTGTGTGAATCGCTCTTCCGGAATATTCTCTACACGGGGCGGATTAGTTCGCTGCCGCCGGTGACGGTGTCGAAGAAGAAGGATTTCCGGCTGATCCGGCCGCTCGTGTTTGTGAATGAAGAGCTGACGCGGGCGTGGGTGGAGGCGAAGGGCACGCCGGTGGTGCCGTGCGGGTGCTCGCTGCGCACGGGCACGGTGCGGCGCGGGATTCGGGAGACGATCGCGGAGTGGGAGCAGGAGCATCCGCATCTGCGGGAGAACATTCTCAAGGCGATGTCGAATATTCAGCCGGGGCGGCTGCTGGATACGCGGTTTTATGATCCGGAATCGAACCTGGATATGGAAACCGAGAACGCGGATCTTCTCCAGATCGCGAACGCATGAGCGAAGCGCGCGACAACCACTTCATCGAAGACAATCAGCGGCAGGTCGAGAGACTTTCAAAGCTCGGCTGGTATCACAGCATCGAGCTGCCGGATGGGACGGTCATTCAGGGGCATCAGAGCATCGATCAGCAGCGGAAGCGGCTGCGGCAATTTCCCATTCCGGAAGATCTGACCGGCAAGCGCGTGCTGGATATCGGAGCGTGGGACGGATGGTTCAGTTTCGAGATGGAGCGGCGCGGGGCAAGCGTGATGGCGCTCGATTCGGCGACGAATACGCGGCTTCTCGAAGCGAAAAAGCTGCTGGGTTCGAAGATCGATTATCACGTGGGCGATATTTGCCGGGTGACGTGGAAGGATATCGGGCAGTTCGATATCGTGCTGTTCCTCGGCGTGCTGTATCACCTGAAGCATCCGCTGCTCGCCCTCGAAAACGTGTGCGGGATGTGCCGCGAGGTGGCGTTCATCGAATCGTTCGTGACGGATGCGACGCCGGACGGACTTCCCGCGATGGAGTTTTACGAAACGGGTGAACTGCGCGGGCAGCTCGATAACTGGTGCGGTCCGAATATTGCGTGTCTGCTGGCGTTCGCGCGGACGGCAGGGTTCGCGCGGGTGCAGTTCGAGAGCGTGCTGGCGGAACGGGCGCATGTGAGCGCGTACCGGAAGTGGCATGCGGCGGAGGGCGATGGCGATGCGCCGCGGATCCGGTGCGTGGAAAACAGCGCGACGCACGATCATTCGTTTTCGGCGAGCGCGGATGATTACGTGACATTTTATTTCACGGCGGGTACGGCGGAATTGAATTGCGACAACGTTTATCCGGAGGTGGGCGGGTACGGATCGCGGCCGCTGTATGTGGCGAAGGCGGGCGGTGGATGGCAGGTGTCGTTCAAGCTGCCGCCGGGGTTGGGTGCGGGATGGCATGCCGCGCGGCTGCGGGTGGCGGGAAGCCGTTCGAGCGCGGCGGTGCAGATCGGGATCGATGTGCAGGGGAGAGCGTGGCGGCCCGCGGGAATGGCGGGGCTGCGCGTGACGCGGATTGGCGATGGGAAGACTTTCGAATCGAACCGGGTGCGTGTGGGTGAGGAGAGCGCGATTTCGATCTGGGTGGCGGGGCTGCCGGCTTCGGCGCGGGAAGAAGAGATTCGCGTGCGGCTGAACGGCACGGATTTGCCGGCGATCTGGCTCGCGCCGGATGGTGACTCGCGGCAGGTGAATGCGCTGCTGCCGGCGGGGCTGGCGACCGGCACGGCGGATGTGAGCGTCGTGTACGGTCCTTTGGAAACCGCGCTGCA
>CAZPZE010000170.1:0-5268 GCA_964590625.1 uncultured Solibacteraceae bacterium | reverse complement strand
GATTCGGGCGAAGCGCGGCTGCTGGGGTTGACGGCGGGGCTTTCGGGCGCGCAGTGGCGTTTTCGGGAGACGCCGGAGCGGTGGTCGATCGCGGGGAATATCGAGCATCTGGTGGTGTTCGAGAACTTTATTCTGGGCGTGCTTCAGGATTTGCTGGCGAAGCCTGCGGAGCCGGAGAAGGCGGCCGGCGTGGCGGCGAAGGAGCCGCT
Source organism: uncultured Solibacteraceae bacterium (assembly GCA_964590625.1). Taxonomy (GTDB): domain Bacteria; phylum Acidobacteriota; class Terriglobia; order Bryobacterales; family Bryobacteraceae; genus BOG-234. The sequence continues at coordinate 5,059 of CAZPZE010000170.1, read as the reverse complement.
CGTGATGGCGATCGGGCATGCGCGGGAGAAGAAAATCAGCGCGCGCGATGTGATGGTGCCGCAGGGGCGATGGAGCGATATGCAGGCGATGATGGCCGAGTTCGCGAGGACGCGGGAGCGCGTGCGGGCGTTCGCGGCGGACGTGCAGGGCGATCTTCGGAGCCGCTTTTTCGCGCACCGGTCGCTGTGGGATCTGGATGCGTATCAGTGGCTGCTGGTGCTGGGGCAGCATCGGGCGCGGCATGCGCTGCAGATCGAAGAGGTGATGGCGCACGCGGATTTTCCGCGGGCGCGCTGAAGGCCGGCTGCGATTCGCGCTATTGGGCTGCGCGAGCGCGATCCGCAACGTCCGCTTCCATCGCAATGGCGCGGGGGAACAGGATGTTGTTTTCGAGATGGATGTGTCGGTGCATGTCGCGCTCAAACTCTTCGAGCGCGCTATAGAGGGCGCGATACGACGGGCAGGCGCCATCGGGAATCGCAAATCCGGATGACAATTCACGAATTCGGGCGAGCAGGGCGCCGGCGTCATCGTGGTCTGCCGTCATGACCGCTATGGGGCGCGCCACCGATCCGAACGGCATGGCCGGGATCGGCCTGCCCTGCTGTTCGGCCGCTTCAATGCGCTCGATAAAAGGAAACAGAACCTGCTCCTCCTTCATCATGTGCGTGGAGAGTTCGTGAGCGAGTGAGAGGAACAGCTCTCCGATGTCGCTCAGTTCGGGATGCGCGCTGCCGTGACGCGACTTCACCTTGTGGGCGAGCGCTTCGATGCGTGGAATTTCGTTGCGGGCGGTTTCATGATATCGGGCCACGATATGGGCCGTGAGGGCGGTGAAAGGGGCGGTATTCCAGGCTGTTTCCGCGGCATCTTCCGGCGGCGCCGCGTTCGCGAGCAGATCGAGCGCGCGCTCGACCGGCACGCCCGCTTCCGCGCAGGCCTCTGCCAGCGGCCGGCGGCCGCCGCAGCAATAATCGATGCCCAGCTTTTCGAACACGCGCACGCTCGAGGGATTTTCGGCGGCGATTTCACGGACAGTCTTCTCAGTCGCTTGTTGCATTTTTTCGCTCCTGTTTTCAGCCTAAGGAGCGATTGGACGGAATGCAGTGACTGAAGTCACCGGGCTTCAGAAGCCGGCAGTGAGTTCCGCCTCGAGCGCTTCCGGATCAGGAATGGTGACTTCGCGGCCACGGTTTTCGATCAAACCCTGCGCCTGGAGACGCGCCATATTGCGGGAAACCAGTTCCCGCACGGTGCCGATCTGGGCCGCGATTTCCTGATGGCTGGCATTGAGCGTAAACGTCACCGGCTGCGTGCGCGGGCGCCCTTCGGCGCCGGCCTGGCGCAACAGCCATGAAGCGAGACGTCCGCGCACGGTTGTGAAGGACAGCTCTTCGATAATGCCGACCAGTCTGCGCAATCGCGCGCCGACCACCTGCAGCATCTTGAGGGCGATTTGGGGATGTTCGAGGCAGAGCGCACGCAGATCGGCGCGAGAAATGAAGACGACGCCTGAAGGTTCCACCGCCGCGGCCGAAGCGGGGTACGGATCGCCATCGAAGACGGGCAATTCGGCGACCGAAGCACCGGGGCCCTCCATGGCGAGGACGTGCTCGCGGCCGGCGGGTGAGGTTTTGTAGATGCGGATGCGGCCGCTCGCCACGATATACAGACCCGCGCAGGGCTGCCCTTCGCCAAACAGTATTTCGCCGGCGGCATAAGAGCGCAGGCCGCAGCGGGCAGCCAGCGAATTCAGCTCGCTTTCGTTCAACGCCGCGAAGAGAGCAGCATCCTTCAACACTTGCCTGATGGGGGCCGGCATGGCTGTTCCGATTTTCGCGCTATTGGAAGCGCGGCCGGCGGAAACGGGGACGAGGACCCTTTAAAGTAGATGTATATGCCCGACCTGGACCGCAATATTGTGGAGGATTTCCGGCGATGGGGATATCTGCAGGCGAAGCTTGATCCGCTGGGTAAGTATCCGGCGTTACGAGTGGTTCCCGAACTCGACGCGGCCACCGGTCCGGCCGCTGACGAGGCTCGCGAGTTGTACTGCGGGACGGTTGGCGTCGAGTTTATGCATATCGCGGATCAGGCAAAGCGCCGCTGGATCCAGGAACGGTTCGAGAATAACGAATTCGCGGTGGACAGGCGGCGCATTCTGGACCTTCTGATTCGCGCCGACATTTTCGAACAGTTCCTTCAGACGAGGTACCCCGGCGCCAAGCGGTTTTCGCTCGAAGGGATCACGGTGCTGATTCCGGCTCTGGATACAGTGCTTCACCGCGCCGTCGCAAGTGGCGCAAAGCAGGCGGTTCTGGCCATGAGTCATCGTGGGCGCCTGAATGTGATGGCCAACGTGATGGGGATTTCCCCGGCGTCCATTTTTGCCAAATTCGAAGATCCCGATCCGCGAAGTGTACTGGGCAGCGGGGACGTGAAGTATCATCTCGGGGCAACGGGTCAATGGAAGGATGCGGACGGCAAAATCATCGATCTCCACCTGGTCTCGAATCCCAGTCACCTTGAGGCCGTAGATCCCGTGGCGATAGGTCGCGCGCGAGCCAAACAGACTCGATCCGGCAATCGCGGGTGCTCGAATGTACTGCCGGTACTCATCCACGGCGACGCTGCGCTCGCCGGTCAGGGTATCTGCGCGGAAGCGCTCAACCTTGCGTCCGTGAACGGGTTTGCGGTGGGAGGCAGCATCCACCTTGTGGTGAATAATCTGATCGGATTCACGGCAGGTCCGGATGAATCGAACTCGTCTCTGTTTGCTTCCGACGTGGCGAAACGGCTGGATATTCCCATCTTTCACGTCAATGCAGAGGACCCGGACGCCGCCGTTCGTGTTGCGGCGATTGCTGTCGACTATCGGAATGAATTTGAAAGTGATGTGGTGGTGGACCTGATTGGCTACCGTCGTTACGGCCACAGCGAAATCGACGATCCGACCGTAACGCAGCCACTGCGCTATGCCCGAATCAGGAATCACCCTCCGCTCTATAAGATTTATGCGGAGCAGGCAGGGGTCGATGCGTCCGCGCGCGTGGAGGAAATTCGGTCAGCGCTGGCGAAAGATCAGACTGCCGCGGCGGGGATGGAACGGTCTCCCGCGCTCGCTGTTCTGCCGGCGTACTGGTCGCAGTATCACGGAGGCCGTTATGACGCAAACGACGAGGTGAAGACCGGGATCGCCGCAGATCGAATACGCGAGATCAGTGAGCGAGTGACCGCGTATCCGCCGGATTTTCACATTCATCCCAAAATCAGGAAGCTCCTCGAACAAAGGTCTGAGATGGGGCAGGGCAAACGCGCCGTCGATTACGGGATGGCCGAAACGCTTGCGTTTGGATCGCTGCTTCTGGATGGGACGCCTGTTCGCCTGAGCGGCCAGGATAGCCGTCGCGGCACTTTCAGTCAGCGTCACAGCGTTCTCGTGGATACCGAAACGGAGAAAGCCTGCATCCCGCTGGCAAATCTCGCAACGGGACAAGCGAGATTTGAAGCGTACAACTCCATTCTCTCGGAAGCCGCGGTGCTCGGGTTCGAATATGGATTCAGCCGCGATTACCCCGAATCGCTGGTCATGTGGGAAGCACAGTTTGGTGACTTCGCGAACGGAGCGCAGGTCATCATCGATCAGTTCATCGCCTCAGGGGAGGAAAAATGGGGCCTGCTGAGCGGTCTGACGCTCCTGCTCCCGCATGGCTATGAAGGGCAGGGACCGGAACACTCCAGCGCCCGTATCGAGCGTTACCTGCAGTTGGCGGCGCGCGACAACATCCAGATATGCCAGCCATCGACGGCAGCACAGTATTTTCACCTTCTGCGGCGGCAGGCGCTGCGCTCCTGGCGCAAACCTCTGATCGTTTTCACTCCCAAAAGCATGCTCCGTCACCCGGATGCAGCATCCCCGTTGGAGGCGTTCGCGGCGCCGGGGTTCGAAAAGGTGCTGGCAGAGACAGAGATCACGAATCCCAAACGAGTCATCTTCTGCACAGGTAAGATCGGCCACGAACTGCGGCTTGAACGTGCCCGACGGAAGGACGCCAGCACAGCGGTTCTGTTCGTAGAGCAGTTGTATCCATGGCCCGAAGTGGAAATCGCCGGGGCTCTTGAGCGCTATCCAGAGGCGCGTGAGATCGTGTGGGTTCAGGAGGAGCCCGCCAATATGGGAGCATTCTCTTTCGCCGCGCCAAGGCTGCGGCGTGTGGCAGGGGGGCGCCAGGTACGTTCTGTGAAGCGCTCAGCCGCAGCCAGTTCAGCCACTGGATCCGCGCGGGCTCATGCGCTCGAACAAAAGACACTGCTGGCTGCGAGCTTCGCCGTAAACTAACCTTTAGGGGAGTGAGCCGCGGCCGGCCAGGCGATCGTCAGGAGGAACGCGCTGTCGGTGATGCCCTCCACATCGTGCGGAATATTGCATTCGAGCGTCATGATCTGGCCAGCCGCCAGATCCACGGATCGTTCGGCCGTATGGACCCGGATTTGTCCTTCGAGAGTATGGACCGAAATTCGGGCTCCGGTCTGATGTTTCTCCAGTCGTCCGCCGGCGCTCATCACGATCAGCACCACACGGAAATCGGGATACTTCGCGAGGGTCTTTGCAGTGTGTCCGGACTGCCAGCGGGCTTCCGATCTTAGTTGCTCGATTTCGCGGTTCAGATCCACCGTCAGGATTGCTCCCGATAAATTCCCTGTCCCGTGCTCGCGTCCTGACAGACTTTTCTCCATAGTCATAGTTCCAACCTGTGGCCTTTCTCCGGCAAGCGCGGCGATCACGCCATCCACTCACGTCTTACTATGTGAGGCCGTGTTGCGCGCCCGGTATTCCATCTCCTGTTGTTGAGGATATCGGGAGGCGACGGGTCGATGCAGTGACTTAGATCACTGGACGCTGTCCGAGCTTCCGGTGGAGCCGTTCTGGTGCCTCGTAACGGGGTCTGTGATTTTACGTCGGTGGCTTACCACAGTCAATCCGTTGAACTTGGACAGGAGTGTTGTCACGTCCGGAAGAATGGTCTTCGTGCTGGCGAACGTCGGAAGTATTTAGTC
>CAZPZE010000169.1:0-3085 GCA_964590625.1 uncultured Solibacteraceae bacterium | reverse complement strand
CGTCATGATGGCGACCCGCAACGGCTACTTCTACGTGCTCGACCGGACCACTGGCGAACATCTGATCACAGCGAAGCTCGGTCTTGTGAACAATTACGCCTCTGATGTCAGCCCGGATTCGCCGCTGCATCTCAATAAGCGCGGCGAGGTCCAGCGCAATCCGAACAAGGACGCCACGATCGCGGGTTCGCTCGTGAACGGCGACGTTCTGAACTATCCGCCTCCCACCTTTTCACCCGACACCGGCTTGTTCTACGTCCACGAACAGAACAACCTGCGGATCAGCTATCTCCTCGAACCCGATCCGCGCGGCTCGATGGGCCTCGGCGGCACGGGCGGCGGTGGCGGCGCATCGTGGGGAACCTTCCTCGACGCGATCGACTACCAGACCGGCAAAGTGAAGTGGCGGCATGAACTCACCAACGGCAGCGTCGGTCTCACCTCGACTGCCGGCGGCGTCCTCTTCATGTCGAACGGCGGCGGCATCGAAGCGATTCAGGCGACCGATGGCAAGCCGTTATGGCACGCCGACATCGGTGCCCTCAGCAGCCCGGTCGAAACGTTCATGCTCGACGGCAAACAGCACGTCCTCGCCACCGGCGCGAACGCGCTGTATATGTTCGTCCTGAACTAGAAACAGGAAAGCGGACTCGCACTCCGCAGCCGGCCAAACCCCTCGCCGGTAACTTCCTGAAACGGCGGCAGGCCCACACCTGCCGCCGTCCCCCCAAAACGACATCGAACGGCTATTCGAGGGCGGTCAATTTTCCTGTCCGGGCACCACCGCGCCCGGCGCGGAAAGAATCGCAAAACAGCTGATCCGATCCCCTTCCACGGCACAAGATTACATCTCAGGAACCGGTTGCCCCGACCTCTGATATGCTAGCCGGATAGGCTGCCTCAGATGCCCCATTTCCTTCACCGCCGCGCCCTCAAAACCACGGCCCTTCTAGCCCTCCCCGCTGCCGCCCTCCTTTTCTGGACGACCCGCTCCCACTCCCTTGAAGCCGCCTCCACCGCCACCGGCCCCGACACCGCAACCTTCGACAAATTCGTCAAGCCTCTCTTCGAACGCAACTGCATGATGTGCCACGATACGGACACCGCCACCGCCGGCATCCGCGTCGATCAGCTCAACGCCTCCTTCGAAGACCGCCAGATCGCCGCCTGGACGCTCATCCGCACCAAAATTGGCGATGGCACCATGCCGCCCCCCGGCCTCCCAGCGCCCACCCCTGAAGAGCGCAAGCAGATGGTCGACTGGATCACACAGAACATCGAAGCTGCGCGCGTCCGTCAGGCCCCGAAAAACGGCATGTCGCGCCGCCTCACCGTCGCGCAGTACCGCAACACGCTCCACGAACTGCTGCTGCTCGATGACGACCTCACCACCGGAGTCCCCCCGGACGCCATCTCGCGCGACGGCTTCGTCAACAACGAAGAAACCCTGCATCTCTCCACGCAGCTTCTCGAGTCCTATCTGGAAATCGCGGACGAAGCCCTCAGCCGCATCATGGTCGATCCGAAATCCAAACCCTGGGTTCAGGATTTCCGCATGGACTTCGGCAAGGCTGTCAATCCGCAACCCTTCGTCGGCCAACTCGTCCTCGGCGCCGGCAGCGCGCTTCTCAACAATCAGGACTTCATGGTCACCGAGCCGCCGCTCACCAGGCCTTTCGCCTTCGAGCGCCGCGCCATGCGCACGAAGTACCGCTACATCGAGGGCTATCAGGGTAACGACACGGTCCGCGGCTGGCGCGATTTCGATTCCATCTATCACGCGGTCTTTGCCGACATGCGCGGCAGCGGCGGCTATCCGAAAGGTCAGGCGTACAGTCTGGTTCCCGAAGGCCTCCTGCTCCGGCCCGCCATTCCGAACGACGAAATGTTCGGCACCGACGGCACCTACGGCCCCAAAGCCAACTTCAAGATTTCCGTTCGCGAGCTTCCCGATGACGGCCGTTTCCGCATCACCGTCATGGCGGCGAAATATGATGACGGCCTCCTCCTCGATCAGGGCACGAAACCGCAGCCCGCTGGCACAGCCGGCGCAGTCGAAGTAAAGAAACCGGCCTCGCTCCAGACCGTCACCATTCCGCAGGCCGGTATATACGAGGTGGATCTCCACATCCCTGCCGGACCCGCGCCCGCCATCGCGCCCGACGCCTCGCACCTCACCGAAGGCCTCTCCGGCTCCTGGGCTCTCGACGGCACAGCGGGCACTCTCGCCGGCAACGCGCAATACGAGGATTCCCCGTTCGGCAAAGTTGTCTCATTCGATCGCGATCCCGACGCGCTTTCCGTTCCCCGCGCTGACACGATGAATATCGGAACCGGCGATTTCACTGCTTCGCTTTGGGTCCGGCCCGATGTCCTCCGTCCCGGCGGACTCGTCGCCCTCGCGCCGCCCACCAAAGATCCCGGTACCGAATCCACGCAGTATTCGCCTTTCTCCCATGGCTGGTATCTCGACATCGATAATCGCGGCGCCGTTCACCTCGAAACCGCCGGTGCCGATACCCGCACCGCGGGCGCCGTCTCCACGATGGCGCCCAACGCGCTCCGCACCAACACCTGGCAGCACGTCGCGGTCGTCGTGCATCGCGGCGGCATCAACAACACGAAGATCTACATCAACGGCGTTCTGGCGGGGAAGGGCGACATCGCCCCTGTCGACCTCGATAACCCGCAGGCCGAACTCGTCTTCGGCCGCAGCCCGCAGGGACGCCAGTTCCATGGCAAGCTCCACGACTTCCGTCTATATAAGAGAGCGCTGAGCGAAGCCGAAATCCAGGCTCTTGTCGAACCCGGCCGCCCCTTCATGACCGAACCGCCGCCCCCGCCCAACGGCAGGGGAGGGCAGGGCGGCGGACCGCGCCGTCCCCAGACGCCCGAAATCACGCTCTCACTCGGCAATCGCCAGTTCACCGGCTCGCAGCAGGAGGCCTTCCTCGTTGTTCGCCTCCCCGCAGGTCCGCTCCAATTCAACGCCCAGACGACTTCGATGCGCGACCTCGACGGCGTCACGCTCACCCCTCTCGCGGCCGATAGCGATCTTGCGAAACGCTTCGCCATCTTCGAAAAG
>CAZPZE010000168.1:0-5794 GCA_964590625.1 uncultured Solibacteraceae bacterium | reverse complement strand
TCGGACCTGGCGTTATTAATGGGGTTACTCGTTTACTACGCCTCGATCAATCGATTCTTTTATATCGTGCTCACGTCAATTGTGATGACGGGCACAGTTTTGACAAGTTACGCCCGGGCGCGCGCAGAAAATACCATCCCTAAATGCAAGGTCGGCTTTCTTGAGCGGCCCGAGCGCGTGGTCCTCATTATCATCGGTGCGCTGGCTAACAAGATGGCCCCGGTGCTTTGGGTGTTAGCCGTGCTTTCCAACATTACGGTCATCAGCCGGATCATCTTCACGTGGGAAGAGACCAAGCGGATCGGCAACGCCTGACGTTACTGCGCTTTCGCCTTGCGGTGCGCTTCCCAACGCTTCTTCTGGGCCGCCGCGATGCGCTTACGGGCTGCCGCACTCAGAACACGCTTCTTCCGTGGAGCCGCCGGTGCTGCGGGAGCCGCAGCGGGCTGCCCGGCGTAGGAGGCAATCTTATCGCCCAGCTGATGCGTGATATGCGCAATCTTCTGGAGTATTTCGTCACGCTCCCGCTCCAGATGAGTCAGGGCGTAACGGAGTATGTCAATGTCTTTGGTATTTGTCGTTTTTCTGGGTCGAGCCATAACTATTCGTAACTATATCAGATGCGCGCACTTATTCAACGGGTGATTCGCGCAGTTGTTCGCGTGGAAGGTATAACCAGGGGCAGTATCGGGCCCGGGATGCTCGTGTTCGTCGGCGTCGCCGCAACGGATTCCGAGAAAGATGCTGACTATCTCGCCGATAAGCTCATCCATCTCCGCATCTTTTCTGACGACGCCGGAAAGATGAACCGCAGCGCGCTCGATTCGAACGCCGCATTCCTGATCGTCTCGCAATTTACTCTCTACGGTGACTGTCGCAAAGGCAGGCGTCCGGGCTTTGATGCCGCCGCGCCGCCCGAGCGCGCTCGCGAGCTCTACGAATATTTCACGCGGAAGATTCGCGAGAGAGGACTCGAAACGCAGACCGGCGTGTTCCAGGCTCACATGGAAGTGGAACTCATCAACGACGGTCCCGTAACCTTCCTCGTCGAGTCTCCGGCTCCCTGATCCCGTTATACTGAGGTTTCTCCCTCATGGCCAGACCAGTTTCCTACCGGGATGCCGGCGTCAATATTGATGAAGCCGATCGCGCAGTCGCGTCCATTCGCAAAATGGCGAAGGCGACGTTTACGAAAGGCGTTCTCACTGACATTGGTTCGTTCGGCGGCTGCTTCGCACTGCCGAAGATGAAACAGCCTGTTCTGGTGAGTTCGGTGGACGGAGTTGGAACCAAGCTGAAGATCGCGTTCGCCACCGGCCGCCACGATACCGTGGGCGAAGACCTGGTCAATCACTGCGTGAACGATATCGCGGTGCAGGGCGCGAGGCCGCTGTTTTTCCTCGATTACCTCGCGGTCGGCAAGCTGGAAGCCGGCGTGGCCGCGCAGGTCATCTCGGGCATCGCGCGCGGCTGCTCCGCGAACGGCTGCGCTCTGATCGGCGGCGAAACAGCGGAAATGCCCGGCATGTATCAGGAGGGCGAATATGACCTCGCCGGATCGATTGTAGGCGTTGTCGAAAAATCCGCGATTCTGACGGGCGCGAAGGTTCGCAAAGGCGATGCCCTCATTGCGCTCGCTTCCACCGGTCTGCACACGAATGGTTACTCCCTCGCCCGCAAGCTGCTCTTTGAAGTTGGCGGCCATCAACCGGAAACTTACATCCCCGAACTGGCCTCCACTCTTGCGGACGTTCTTCTCCAGGTCCATCGAAGTTATCTGAAGCCGCTGCAGTCGCTCGTGAAGGCGAAGTCGCTTTCGGCCGCCGCGCACATTACGGGCGGCGGCGTTACCGACAATCTGCCGCGCGTGCTGCCGAAGGGTCTCGCCGCATTTATCGACACCGGGTCATGGAAGGTGCCGGCGATTTTCGAAATCCTGCGGCGCCTCGGCTCCGTGCCGGAAGAAGACTGGCGGCGCACATTCAATCTCGGGGTTGGAATGATTTTCGCCGTTCCCGCGAAGAAGGCCGATGCCGCGCTGCGCACGCTTTCCCGCGGCGGCGAGAAGGGCTGGATCATCGGCGAAGTGGGCACACAGCGGCGCGGCAAGGGCCGCGTGGAGTATCGCTGAGTGCGGCTCGGCATTCTGATCTCCGGCCGCGGATCGAACTTCGAGGCCATCGCAAACAGCATCGCGCGCCGCAAGCTGGACGCCGAGATCGCCATCGTTATCAGCAATCGCGCGGATGCCGGCGGTCTCGAGATCGCCCGCGAGCGCGGCATCCCGATGCGCGTAATCGAATCGCGCGGCATGGAGCGCGAAGTTTACGACAAGCTGGTGATCGACGAACTGCGCACGCATGAAGTCGAGCTGGTCTGTCTGGCGGGCTTCATGCGGCTGCTCAGCGCATCTTTCATCCACGCGTTTCCCAACCGCGTCCTCAATATTCACCCTTCCCTGCTCCCGGCGTTTCCCGGGCTCGACGCGCAGCGCCAGGCGCTCGATCACGGCGTCAAGATCACCGGCTGCACGGTGCACATCGTCGACGAATTCCTCGATTCCGGGCCGATCCTGATTCAGTCAGCCGTTCCGGTGCTCGATGCCGACACAGTGGAATCGCTCTCCGCGCGTATCCTGGCGCAGGAGCACGTAATCTATTCGAAAGCGATCCAGCTCATGGTGGATGACCGAGTTACTCTGCAGGGCCGCAGAGCTCTGATTCGCGAAGACGAAGGCTAAAATTCCAGACGCCGGATGATTCCCGCCGTCTGCTGATTAGCCACGCTGCCGGGCGTGTATTCCACAGTCAGATGGAACGGCGGCAGCGCGCCGCAATGGAGGTCCGCTTTCGATCCCGGCGGCTTTGTGATCTCGACAGCCGCTGCCTCCGGCAGATCAAACAGCACCTGCCTGCCATCCACCAGAATTCCCATCTTCGAGAAATCGCCCGATCCCACCGCGGTGCAGCGCAGGCCGATCGCCGTCCCTTCCTTGCGAATGAGCTGCTCACCGGGATGCGCCGCGGCCGGCCCCTTCGAGCGCGCCTCGATCAACTGGAGCAGCCGGGTCGCGGCTTCATTCTCGGGAGTTGTTCTCGCCGCCCGCTGCGCGGCTTCGGCATCGGCCCTTGCCTCCGGCACATTGCCGCGCTGCAAGTTGGCATAAGCCAGCGCCGAGCGGAAAATCGTCATGCGCTCCGGCGGGACGAGCCCCACGCGGCCAAGCAGCGAGAGCGCCTCGTCGAAATCGCGCGCGTCCATCTTCATCAGCGCCAATTGAAAAATCGCTTCACCGAAATTGGGACGCAGCGTGACCGCGCGTGCGAGATCGTTCATCACGACGGAAGCCGACTCTTTCGCTTCACGATCCAGCGCTGCAAGCTGCATGCAGAGCAGAGCGTCCTCCGTCCCCAGATCAAATGCTTTGTGGAATTCCGCGCGCGCTTTCCCCTTATCGCCGGCCAGCACCGCCATATAGCCGACACCGGCGTAAGCCTCAGGACGCTTCGGATCTTCTTCTTTCAACTGCGCGTACGACTGCGTCGCCGCCGCCTGATGCTGGGAAGCGAACTGCAGGTCCGCCAGCATCAGATTCGTCTCATACGGACCGGGTGTATCTGCCGTAGGCGGCGGCGCATTCTTCAGCATCGGCGTCAGAAACACGCTGCCGTATAGCTTCTTACGGGCCAGATAACCCTGGAGATCGAGCAGCACCTGAGTCGGCGTTTTATCGAAGGCGTCACTGGTGGCGTCGGCGAGGGGAGTGTTCCGGTTCAGCGCGGAAACAAATCGCGCAAATCCCATTTTGTAATCGGGGGAAAGAAAGAGCATATGGGCCAGTGCCCAGCTCTCCGCGTAGAACATCCCCGTTCGCGAAGACTCGTTGTATTCCGGCGAATGGTTTGTGATGGCCTGGAGCTGCGGGAGCGTGAACCACTGCGCGGAATTGAGAATGGGCATGTAACGGGAAATCAGATCGCCCACCGCGACGCCATCGCTCACCGGCTTCATGGTGGAATAGACGTCCGCCCAGCCTTCGTTCAGCCAGAGTGGAATATGCAGGCCGCTGTGCCGCATCACGAGGTGCATGTACTCATGAACCGCGATCGGATACGTCTCGGACGACGGATTCTTCATCACGATCGTATCGCGAATCGGACCGGGCGCGTAATACGCCGCGACCGACGGATTCGGGGCGAACATCCGCATCTCATCCGGATCTTTGAACACGATGATGCGAACCGGAAATTCGCCCGGCGGATGCACCGGTGAGGCCGAGAGGAAGAATTCGCGAACCCGCTCGAAGTAATCCAGTGTCTCGGCCGACTTCTTCTCATCCGCTGCGGAATACATCTCGAAGTGATCGGACGTGAGACGGATCCACTTGTCCTTCTCCTGCGCGCGCACCGGGTGCAATCCCAACAGGCAGACGACGATCGCTGCGCTGCACACCCGGAGCGCCTTCACTCGGGAACCTCGATTTCCATGCGCAGCAGCGCGGTGCTCAGCGTCTTGCCCTGCGGATCGGCCCGAAGCGAGAGCGTGCCGCCGCCATCCAGCGCTTCATAGAGAAGGAAGTTCAGAGCGTGCAGATTCGGCAGTTCGAAGCGCTCCACTCGCCCTTTGCACACACCGGCGAAATGCTCTTTCACGCGCTCCGCGGTCACATGCTCCACCAGCGTCTTATAGTGTTCCGGCGCTCGCGCGATCAGGCCGATGTTACTGGTGTTGCCTTTGTCGCCCGAGCGCGCATGGGCGATATCGGCCAGCTGGATTCTCATTGGGACACCACCGGGGTCACTTCGCTCTTCGGAATCAGCGCGGGCCAGTACGCCATGACTTCCTCTACTTTAGGACGCCCGGCGCCCAAACCTGTCACCGATGGCGGACCGCTCAGCACGAGCGGCGCGATTTCTTTCGTGAACCGGTCCACCGCGGCGCGATTCTTCGAGCGCACGCCGAATCGCATCACGACTTCCGGCAGTTGCGCCGCGAGTTCCGGCGATGGCTCCGCGGCCGCGATCCCGTGGCAGGCGTTCGCGCCGAGCAATTCGCTGTGGATGGCATCGAATTCGAGACCCATCCGCTCCAGACGCTCCCGCAGAATCCGTGCGCCCGCCTTCGCCTTGGCGTATGCATCGGGCCAGGCATAGGCCACCGATCCGATCGCGCGGAATCCCGCCGCAAAGCTGATCGACACCTTATAAGAAGGTGTGGCCGGCAGTCCCTTGACGCCGGTGCAGCGCACGCGGTTCGCGCCATCCTGCGCCAGATGGAACGAAGTGAAATCAGCCCCGCAATCCGGCGTCAGATAAGCGCGCGGATCGCCGATTTCGTAAACCAGTTGTTCCGTGACCGATGCCACCGTCACCCGGCCACCGGTCCCCTCGTGCTTTGTCACCACGAATGACCCGTCCGGATTCGCCTCCACGATCGGGTAACCGATGTCGGCCAGATCGGGGATTGTCGCCCAGTCATCCTGGCAATTCCCGCCGCTGCCCTGCGCGCCGCATTCGATCGCATGGCCGGCCACGATGCCCGCGGCGAGCCTGTCCCACTCGTCCGGCTTCCATCCGAACTCGTGGATCATCGGCCCCAGCACGAGAGCAGCATCCGCACATCGCCCCGTGATAACGATCTGGGCGCCGCCGTTGAGCGCCTGCGCGATCGGAAACGCGCCGAAATACACGCTCGCGCTCCGCACCTGATCGCGAATGGTGGAAAGCGGTTCGCCCGTATCCATGTTGCGAAATTCGACGCCGCGATCGATCAGTTCCTCAATGCGGTTCGTGAT
>CAZPZE010000167.1:0-7345 GCA_964590625.1 uncultured Solibacteraceae bacterium | reverse complement strand
ACCGGAATCCACAACAACCCGAGCGCCCCGCAGATGAAAAACGGCTCCCGCCAGCCCGGCAGCGCCGCGACCAGGAGCGGCGACGCCACGCCCGCAATGCTCAGCCCCACCTGCGTCATTGCCGCGCCCACCGCGCGATTCTTCGGCTCCAGATATTCCGCGTTCAGCTTTCCCGCCGCGGGCACCCCCACCGATTCGAATCCGCCCAGCATCGCCCGCACGCCCAGCAACTCCCCGAAACCGCGGCTGACCGCTCCCAGAAAAGAAGACACGGACCAGAACACCACCGCCCACGCCATCCCGATTTCCAGCCCCAGCCAGTCGAGCAGCCATCCGGTGAACGGCGACGCCACCGCATACGCGATCGAGAACGCCGAAATCAGCCAGCCGAACTGCTGATTGTCCAGATGGAATTCCGCCATCACGCGCGGACCGGCCGCGGAAAGTACCAGCCGGTCCAGATAATTCCAGGTCGATGCCAGCGCGAAAACGGAAACCACGGTCCACCGCGCCGCGTTGGATTTCATGGCCAAAGTTCAATCAGTATAACGGCTGACGCCGCGCCGCCACGTGCGATAAGCTCATGAAGGCTTTCATAACCAATTTCTTATGTCCCCCGGCCTCTCCGTGAAGCAGAAGGTGCAGAAAATTCCGCTGACCCGCGCACAGTGGACCATCCTGATCCTGCTCGTTCTCTCCATCACCATCAACTACATCGACCGCGGGGCCCTTTCGGCGGCGGATAAGTATCTGCAGTTCGATTTCGGCCTCGATACCGAAAAACGCGGCACGGTCTACTCCGCGTTCTTCATGGGATACGCCGGCTTCATGCTGCTTGCCGGGTGGCTGGTGGACCGGTTCGACGTTAACCGCGTGCTGGCCTTCGGGTTTCTGGTCTGGACCACCGCCATCCTGCTGACCGGAGCGGCCTCCGGCTTCGCTATGCTGATCGGGCTGCGCCTGCTGTTGGGGGCAGGCGAAAGCGTGGCCTATCCCGCGTATTCCAGAATCCTGGCCGCCGATTTTCGGGAAGAACAACGCGGATTCGCCAACGCCGCCATCGACGCGGGCAGCAAACTGGGCCCGGCCCTGAGCCTGCTCGCGGGCGGACTTCTGATGGAGAAATATGGCTGGCGCACCTTCTTTTATGCGATGGGCGTGCTGAGCTTCCTCTGGATGATCCCGTGGCTCACCATGGTTCCCAAAACCAAACGCGTGGCAGCCTCAGAGACGCGCCGCATCCCGAGCATGCTCGAAATCTGCCGGAAGCGCGCGGCCTGGGGCACATTCATAGGACTGTTCGGCGGCAACTACGCGTGGTATTTCCTGCTGACCTGGATTCCGGGCTACTTCCGGACCGCGCGGCACTACACGCAGTCGCAGGTGGCGACCCTCGGCTCCATCCCTCTCTGGGTCATCGGGATCACCACGCTGCTGTCTGGTCTGCTCTCCGACCGGCTGATTGCCCATGGGTGGAACGCCGGCAAAGTGCGGAAAGGCTTCCTGGCCACAGGCTTGATCACGGCGACCATCATGCTCCCGGCCGCCATGGTACAGGATGCGACTCAATCGCTTGTGCTGATCTGCATCGCGAGCGTGGGGATCGGAATCGAATCTTCCAACGTCTGGGCCACCACGCAGCGCATGGCGGGACCGCTCGCCTCCGGACGCTGGACGGGCATGCAGAACCTGGCCGGCAACATTCCGGGAATCATCGCGCCCTGGTTCACGGGCTGGGTCGCGAAGGTAACGGGCGGGAGTTTTTACGCCGCGTTCGTCGCCGCCACGGCAATGCTGCTGTTCGGTTTCATCGGATACATTTTCGTGATTCCGCGTGTGGAACCGATCGACTGGGACGCTGAGAAATAAAGGAAAGAGGTTCGAATCGCCGCGGCAGGGGTTTTAAAAACCCCTCCTGCTGCAACCGCCAAGCGGGGGATAACGAGCCTTTTGTACTGCTAACCACCCGTCCCCGAAGACGAGTGATCCCGGTCCCGTCACCCCAATCGCCCACGTATTGCAGCAGAGGGCAGGTTGGAGTACTTCAAACGATTCGGACACTATAGTAGCAAGTCCCCATCCAGAAATGCCACACCTAAAGTATTGATTTGATACGGGAATTTTGCAGAGGCCCGTGCGGGATTGGGCTGCGGGTCACCAATAGTGTGTCAGGGCGACCCAATTGTGGCATTCTTCGCACGGGTGGGTCAGGGTAGGGACGCCACGACAAATTGGGCTTCGGTACCCTCGAGAATTACCGAGGGTGATCCGGCCTCCGCGATCCAGACTTCACCGGCACGGAAAGGCTCCCCATCGATCGTTCCCGCACCACTCGTCGCGATATAGAACGCAGCTTTCGCCGGCGCGTGGAGATCCACACGGCCGTTGATACTCACCTTCTCCGATCGGAAATATTCGCATTCCACCACATTGCTTTCGCGGCGCCCCTGGGCGGGCTCGAAATGCGAAACCGCCAGCGCTTCATCCAGGTGAAGCGGGCGGGCGGGCATCCGTTGATAGTCGTAGAGCCGGTAGGTTGTGTCGGAATGCTGCTGGATTTCGCAGAGCACCAGACCTTCGCCAATGGCGTGGATGGTGCGGGCGGGGATGAAGAACGTATCGCCGGCGCGGGCGGGCAGCCATTCCAGCATTTCGACGATGCCGCCATCCATCGCGGCCTCGCGCACGCGTTCGCCGCTGGCAGTTTCCCGCAGGCCGATCGCGACGGTCGAGCCCGGCTTCGCCTGCAGGATGTGCCACATCTCGGTCTTCCCCCGCGCTTCGCCGCGTGCCTGGGCGGATGCATCGTCCGGATGCACCTGAACGGAGAGCCGATCCGAAGTAAAAAGAAACTTCACCAGCAGGGACGGGAGTTCCGGCGCCGTGAACCAGATCTCTCCGATCTTGCGGGCTTCCGGATTTTCCAGCCAGGGACTGGTTGTGGTGGCGCCCCACTCCTTTTCGAGGATGCGGGGCGCCAGTTTACGCAACGCCAAGAGTCACTCCAGGTTTTGGCTTACCCCAACTTCTCGACGAACTTGTGGATGCGGTCGAGCCCGCGCTCCAGGTCCTTCATCGAGGTGGCGTAGGAGATGCGAACGTGATCGTTCGTGCCGAATGCTTCGCCCGGAACCACCGCGACGTTCGCTTCCGCCAGCAGACGATTGGCGAATTCGAGCGGGGTCTTGATCCCGGCCTTATCGAGAGCGCCACGGAAGTTTGGATACGCGTAGAACGCGCCCGCCGGCGTGGAGCAGGTGACGCCCGGAATCTGGCGGAGGCGCGGCACCACGAAATCGCGCCGCTTGCGATATTCAGCCAGCATCTGGGGCACGGAATCCTGCGAACCATTCAGAGCTTCGATCGCCGCCTTCTGGGCGATGGAGGTCGGGTTCGACGTCGAATGGCTCTGGAGCTTCATCATCGCGCCGATGATCGGCTCGGGCGCGAGGCCGTAGCCGATACGCCAGCCGGTCATCGCGTAGGTCTTCGAGACGGTTCCGGCGACGAGCACGGTCGGCTTCGAATTCGGAATGGACGCCACCGAGTACGGCTTCCCGTCATAGAGGAAGTGCGAGTAGCACTCGTCGGTGATCAGGTAGATGCCTTGCTTCGCGGTCAGGTGATAGATTTTTTCGAATTCCTCGTTGGTCAGCACCGCGCCCGAAGGATTGCTGGGCGAGTTGATGATCACGATTTTTGTCTTCGGCGTGATGTGCTTCTCCACCATGGCGGCGGTGAGGCGGAAGCCTTCCTGCTCGTCGGTATCGACGAAGACGCACTTGCCGCCGGCGTAATTCACGATGTCTTTGTACGTCACCCAGTAAGGCACCGGAATGATGACTTCGTCGCCGGGGTTGACGAGCGCCTGCGTGTAGTTGAACAGCACGTGCTTGCCGCCGACGGTGACGATGCACTCGGAGGCCTTGTAGTCCGTGCCGAATTCCGCCTTGTGGCGCGCGACGATCGCGTTCTTCGCCTCGGCGGTGCCGCCGGCCGGCGTGTACTTGGTGTAGCCTGCGTTGATGGCGGCGATGGCCGCGTCGCAGATGTTGCGGGGCGTGATGAAGTCCGGTTCGCCGGCGCTGAAATCGACGACGTCGACTCCCTCGCGGCGGAGCTTATCGGCATCGGCCATGACCTTCATGGTCGAAGAGACGCTGATCAGCGAGATGCGATCGGCGATTGCGGGTTTACTGGGTGTTGGTGTCATGTGAGTAGTTGATAAAGACGTTTCTAATCGGCCGTCGAGCGTTTGTACTGCGCGATGCGCCGGCGCAGATGTTCCTCCACCGGTTGCGGAACGAGTCCCGAAATGTTGCCGCCGAGCGAGATCACTTCCTTGACCATGCGCGAGCTGATAAAGGAAAAGCTTTCCCCCGCGGGCAGGAAGACCGTTTCGAGCCCGGGACGCAGGCGCCTGTTCATGTGGGCCATCTGGAGCTCGTATTCGTAATCGGAGATGGCGCGGATGCCGCGGAGGATCACGCTGGCGTTGCGGGCCACCGCATAGTCGGCGAGCAGCCCTCTAAAGGTACCGACCTCCACACCGGACATGCCGTGGAGGCTCTCGCGCAGCATCTCCATCCGCTCTTCGATCGTGAAGAGGGGCTTTTTGGCCTCATTCTGCAGGACCGCGACGATGACCCGGCTGAACATTTTCGAGCCGCGCTCGATGACGTCGAGATGCCCCGAAGTAATGGGATCGAACGAGCCTGGGTATATCGCGACTACGTCCAGCCTGGGCTGCGTCATAGGAATGGTTCGAGATAACGCCGGGCCGGAGAAACCGAATCGGACGCCAATTTTGATTTTATCCGATGGCCTGGGGTTTGGACCGCATTTTGCCTGTCTGACCTGGCTGGAGGAAAACGAGAATCGATGTCTACACGCCGCAACAACGGATCGCATTACGAAAATCATCAGCGCGCCGCGGAGCTGCAGGACGCGGCTGCCCACGCGCATCGCACCGCGGAATTAACCGGCCGCGCCGAACACCTCACGCCAACGGAGCTCTCGCGTCAGGAGCGCGAACAGGTCCAGCAGGAGCATACGGGCGGGCCGATGCATACCTTCGGTCATGAGGAGATCGCGCGCCGCGCTTACCAGCTATGGGAACAGCGCGGCGGCGGGCATGGTTGCCCCGATGAGGACTGGTTCCAGGCGGTAAAGGAACTGCGCCAGCAGGCGATTGCCGCGAAGTCCTCTAAAGTCCATTGATAGCCGAATTGGGCGTTTGATTGCATTACCAGCAGCGGGAGAACTAAAAGGAGTGAAAGCCGCTGGCCTGGTTCTGATCGTAATTGGAGCAATCGCTTTCATCTGGGGAGGCATTACGTACACCACCCGCGACAAGGTTGTGGACGTGGGCCCGCTGCACGCCTCCGTGGAGAAGAAACATCACGTGCCGCTCTCGCCCATCGCGGGCGCTGTGCTGGTCGTTGGTGGGATTGCCCTGGTCGCGGCTGGGAAAAGGTAAATCTCCCGGAAAGGGACAAGTCATGCTTTTATTACTCATCGTGCTTCTCCTGCTGCTTGGCGCCGGCGGGGGTTATTACGGATACGGCCGCTGGGGCTACGGCGGCGGGGCGGGAGTGGGACTCGGGACGATTATCCTGATCGTGCTTCTGTTCTGGCTGCTGGGCGGCGTTCACTAAATTCGGAATCGATACTTACATCCGCTTCGGGTGCTCTCAGGACAGGCCCGAAGCGGATTTTTATCTTGACGAGAACCCGCCGCTGGACGCCAGCGGACACGCGACTTCGCGTTGAGCTGACGCTAAGTCGCATGACCTGGATCAGTAGAGATCTTTCGGAGACACAACATGAGTCGCGGCGGTTCACGGACGCCGGAGTTTTGACTTCGCCGGTCAGGATCTCGTGGCTCGATACGCCACGTCCGTGAGGGAAAAGTGTGGGTGGCAGAGGAAGTGCACTACCCACGGCATGGAAAAGCATTCAAGCGAACTGATCAAGCAGCATACTCCCGTGCGCGGCCGACGCGGACCAGGACGCGAAGCGACCGCGGGACAGTCCGGCGACCTGCAGGGACTGGACGGCACCGCCACTGCCGATTCCCAAAGTGTTCAGGAATTGCTGGAAGAAGGCCAGTATTTTGAGGCCGAAGCGGTTCGGGCTGTAGAAAACGCGCCCGAACCGGACCAGGGCGAAGTGCATACGAAGCAGGTTCCGGAAGACGACGTCCCGCCTGAATATCTGGATCGATTCGACAAACCGTAACGGCACGGGAATTGCGCTACAACACGCAGAAGACGGCCGCGACCGGTTGAGATCGCGCTGGCCTTCCAATTCCGGACGCCAGGCCATATTGTTCGCGTCGGCCGTGAGCGCGCAGGAAACTGTAACGGGCCGGTACCGGAACCCGCGCAAAGTGCCGGCCCGCAACCGCATGCGGCTGCGGGGCATCTTTAATTATAGACGCACTGTAGCAAAACAGACACAAACGCCAGCGTCGCCTTAGATCAATTTTCTATTCTGTTTTCAACGGGATACGGCGATAATTCAGAATTCGGACCATGCAAGTCCGCTTTGTTTGTGCCATACTACTTCCAGAAACGGAATAAAAGGGCGTTGAAACAGCAGCAGCCCACGAGAGAGCGCCACGTATGACGCAGCTTGATGAAGCCATCGCGCGGTACCACCGGATCCTGGAATCCGAACCCTACCGCGACCTGCGATGGGTTAAAAATTTACAGGAGCAGATGGAAGCCCGCCAACTTTCGGCTGGCGGCCGGCTCCTCTGTCCTTTCCTGCGGCCGAATTTCGTGACCCAGAAGCAGTACGACAATCTGGTCAAAACCGGCGAAGCGCTGATTTCCGCTGTGGACCGCATGCTTCAGCTTGCGCTGGCATCGCCACAACTTCTTTCTACCATGCAGCTTCTCCCGGCGGAGAAGATGCTGGCGGCGATCGACCCTGGCTATGCGATGCCGGAGGTTTCCGCGCAGCTCGATCTGCAGATCAACAACGGTTCGCTGCACGTGCGTCAGTACAGCGCGGACACGCTGACGGGCGGTGCCTACGCAGAAGGGCTCTCCGAAGTTTTCTACGATGCGCCTCCGGTGAAAGAATTCCGGCGGCGGTATAACCTCACCCGGCTCGGCGGCAAGAAGCCGTTCCTGCAGGCGCTGCTGAAGGCTTACAGGATGTTTGCGGGCGCGGCGAAGAAGCCGAAGATCGCGATTCTGGAATTCCGCACCATGAACAGCGGCAGCGAGTACGAGATGTTCCGCGACTACTTCCGCAGTGAAGGCTATCAGTGCGTGCTCGTGGCGCCCGATCAGCTGGAATACCGCAACGGCGTGCTGCGCGGCGGCGGAATGGA
>CAZPZE010000166.1:0-3113 GCA_964590625.1 uncultured Solibacteraceae bacterium | reverse complement strand
CTGCGGTACGGATCGCGAGATCGCGTCGTACATGTTCGGCGCGGCGCCGGAGGGTTTCGATTATCTGGTGCTGGGGCATGAGGGCGTTGCGGAGGTAATCGAAGCGGGACCGGAAGCGTTGGGCATAGAGCCGGGCGATCTGGTTGTCCCGACCGTGCGGCGGCCATGCGAGGACCCGGGCTGCATCGCGTGCCGCAACGATCGCGCGGATTTCTGCACCACCGGCACTTATCTCGAGCACGGCATCCAGCGGATGCACGGATTTCTGACGGAGTTGGTGGTCGACGAAGCGCGCTACATGAGGAAGGCGCCGCCGGCGATTCGCGATGTCGCAGTGCTGGTGGAGCCGCTGACGATCGCGGAGAAAGCGTTCATCCAGGCGGAACGCGTGCAGACGCGGCTGCCGTGGGAGAAACCCGCGCCGAATGCGCTCGTGCTGGGCGCGGGACCGGTCGGGCTGCTGGGTGCGATGGCTTTGCGGCTGCGCGGCTGCGCCGTCACGGTCTATTCGCGCGAGCCTGAGAGCGACGACCGCGCCGGGATCGCACGCGCCATCGGGGCGAAATACGTCAGCGCAAAAGATGAGACACTGGCGCAGATGGCGAAGGGGATCGGGAATATCGATCTGATTTACGAAGCGACCGGTTCGGCTCGGCTGGCGTTCCAGAGTCTGGAAGCGCTGGGCAGCAACGGACTGCTGATTCTGACCGGCGTGCCGGGCGCGCACGCGCCGGAGCCGATCGATCTGGGGGCGCTGATCACGAAGATGACGCTGCGCAATCAGTGCCTGCTCGCGACCGTCAACGCGGGGAACGACGCGTTCGACCGCGCGATTTCCGACCTCACCGAAATGTGCGCGCGATGGCCCGATGCGGTCCGCGGGCTGATCACGAGACGTTTCCGCCTCGACGAATTCGAGACGCCGATCCGGGATGCTGCCGGAATCAAAAGCGTCGTCCAGATGGCATCATGAATCCCGAACGGCTCCGGCTTACTGAGGACGCGGCGCGCAGGAAGAACTGGAAGCGGTGGGGTCCTTATCTTTCCGAGCGCCAGTGGGGCACGGTGCGCGAGGACTACTCCGAGAACGGCGAGGTCTGGGACTACTTCCCGCACGAGCACGCGCGCAGCCGGGCCTATCGATGGGGCGAAGACGGGCTGCTCGGCATCTGCGACCGCGAGGGGCGGCTCTGCTTCGCGCTCGCGCTGTGGAACGGGCAGGACGCCATCCTGAAGGAACGTCTGTTCGGACTCGGAACGAAGGAAGGCAATCACGGCGAAGACGTGAAGGAGTGCTATTTCTACGTCGACTCGACGCCGACCCATTCCTACATGAAGGCGCTGTACAAGTATCCGCAGCGGCCTTATCCGTATGAGCATCTGGTGGCGGAAAACTCGCGGCGCACGCGCATGGAGCCGGAGTTCGAGCTGATCGATACCGGCGTTTTCAGCGAAAGCCGCTATTTCGACGTGCAGGCGGAATACGCGAAGAACGGGCCGGATGACATCCTGATTCGCATCCGCGCGACGAATTGCGGGCCTGAGACCGCGCCGCTGCACATCCTGCCGACGTTGTGGTTCCGCAACACGTGGGCGTGGGGCCGCACGGGCGAAGGCTATTGCCGGAAGCCCTCGCTCGCGCTCGCCACCGCGGGCGACACGGTGGTCACCCAGCATGAAACGCTCGGCAGCTTCGCGCTGCAGGCGCTGACACGGCCCGGCGAATGGCTCTTCACCGAGAATGAAACCGACTTCACCGCGCTGTTCGGCAGCGAGCAGACCGCGATCAACGCGAGCGCGTGGGTGAAAGACGCGTTCCACCGCTACATCACGAAGGGCGAGCGCGACGCAGTGAATCCGGCGCATACCGGCAGCAAGACCGCGGCTGTCTACAAAGCCGATCTGGCGCCGGGCGCGTCGATCGAGATCCGCATGCGGCTGCACCCGGCTTCGGAAGCACGCGCGCTCGATTTCGATGCGGTGTTCGCGCAGCGCATCGCGGAGGCCGATCAGTTTCACGGATTTTCGCTGGACGCCCCGCCATCCGAAGCGCTGCGGATCGCGCGCGAAGCGGAAGCGAATCTGATGTGGTCGAAGCAGTTCTATAACTACGGTGTGCTCGAGTGGCTGCAGGGCGATCCGGCTTATCCCACGCCGCCCGAGTGCCGGTGGAGCGGGCGCAACCAGGGATGGCTGCATCTCTACAACCGCGACGTCATTTCGATGCCGGATAACTGGGAGTTCCCGTGGTACGCGTCCTGGGATCTCGCGTTCCACATGGTGGCGTTCGCTTCGCTCGATCCGGATTTCGCGAAGGACCAGCTTGTGCTGTTTCTGCGCGAATGGTTCATGCATCCGAGCGGGCAGATTCCGGCGTATGAGTTCGAATTCAGCGACGTGAATCCGCCGGTGCATGCGTGGGCCGCGTGGCGCGTCTACAAGATCTCCGCGCCGCCGGGCAAGCGCGACCGCAATTTCCTGCGCCGCGTTTTCGAAAAGCTGCTGATCAACTTCACGTGGTGGGCAAACCGCAAGGACGTGGCGGGGACGCAGATCTTCTCCGGCGGATTTTTGGGGCTCGACAATATCGGCGTGTTCGATCGCTCGAAGCCGATCGAAGGCGGCGTGCTGGAGCAGGCGGACGGCTCGGCGTGGATGGCGTTTTACTGCCTCACGATGCTGGCGATCGCGCTGGAACTCGCGCACGAAGATCCGGTGTACGAAGACATCGCCTCGAAATTCTTCGAGCACTTCATCGCGATCGCCGACGCCATCAACACCATGGGCGGTTCCGGCCTCTGGAACGAAGAAGACGGCTTCTATTACGATCAGATTCGCGCGGGTAAGATGGTGACGCCGATGAAGGTGCGGTCGATGGTGGGGCTGATTCCGCTGATTGCCGTCGAGGTGCTGGATCAGGACTCGATCGACCGGCTGCCGGGGTTCAAAAAACGCATGGAGTGGTTCCTCTGCAATCGCAGCGATCTCTACCACCAGGTTTCGATGATGGAATCGGGGACGCGCGGCGATCAGGATGGCCACAAGGTCTACCGGCTGCTCGGCATCCCGACGCGGTCACGGCTCAGGCGCGTACTGGCGCGCATGCTGGATGA
>CAZPZE010000165.1:0-12176 GCA_964590625.1 uncultured Solibacteraceae bacterium | reverse complement strand
GCCTTGTGAGAAGGTCGCACGCACGAGTTCGCACGCCGCATCCACGGCTTCGGCGCTCACAACCGCGGCCGGTTTACGCGGGCCGGTCTTCGCCGCGGATTTTCGAATCTGGAACTGCAGGCGCCAGCGGTTATCGCTGATTTTGGAATCGCACCAGGTTTCAAGCGTGCCGGTTTCGGTGAGGCGCGCGCCGAGCTTCACGGGAACGAACCGTTCCCCGCCCTTCCCGAACCGAATCACCGCTTCAAGCGGCGCGTGCGAGTGGATGTCTTCGTTTTCTTCGAAGCGAACGAGGTCGCCGGCTTTATCGCCGCTGCGCGTGAGCGAACTCAGCAGCCGGAACGCAACCGGTTTGTTCGCGACCAGTTGCAGACCTTCGACATCGATCTCGACCGAATCGCCTTCTTCCGCGCCGCGCGGCAGCAGGCAGACGGCGGAACCGTCATCGAAGCCGACGTAATACGCGCGCGGCAGACCGCCGCGGACGAGCACGCCCGCGCCGGTGGAACGCACGTAGGAGTAATAAGCGGCGCCGCTCGCGACGGCGAGATCGAGATCGCGATTTTCGAAAATCTCCGGCCGCTTCCCGTACCAGTTGGCGAGCACATCGGCCACGCGCTCCTGCAGAATTTCCGGAATGAAGAAGCCGCCGTTGAAGAGAATGGCGTCCGGCACCTGCCCCGCCGATTCGAGGAACGCCGCGAGATGGCGCGTAATGGCGGGATCGGAAACGTAGGGCAGGCCGAGTTCCCGGAAAAGGCTGCGCTTTTCTTCTTTCGGCAGTTCGCCGCGCGGCGTCATCGGCAGAAAACCATCGAGGGCAAGCTCGAGCGCTTCGGCGCGCGTGATTTCCGTCTTGAGCGTGCCGCCGATCATGGACGATCCGCCGCCGAGAACACTGATTTCGACGCTCTGGCGGTTGGGATCGCTCAGCAGCAGTTCTTTCGCGCGCGAGCATTCGCGGCGCAGCCCGCTGCGCTGGCGGATCGAAAGCTGCTTGCCGAGCTTGGTCTCGGCGAGCCAGGCGAGCGTGAGATCGAGATTGTCGCCGCCGAGCAGCAGGTGCTTGCCGACAGCGGTGCGGGTGAAATCGATCTTGTCACCATCGCGAGCCACGCGGATGAGAGAAAAGTCGCTCGTGCCGCCGCCGACATCGCAGATGAGAACCACCTGGCCATCGAAAAGCAGGCGGCGAGAGCGCGCGAAGTTGTTGGCGATCCAGGAATAGAATGCGGCGGCGGGTTCTTCGAGGAGATTCAGTTGTTCGATGCCGGCATCGTGCGCGGCCTGAACGGTGAGTTCACGCGCTTCTTCATCGAACGACGCAGGAACCGTGAGAACGATCTGCTGTTCGCGCAGCGGCCCGAATTTTGCATATTGATCCCACGCATCGCGCATGGTAGCGATGAGGCGCGAGGAAACTTCCGTGGGCGAAAGAACGCGCCCACCTTCGCCGGCATCCCAGGGCAGGATTTTCGCGGTGCGGTCAACATCGGGATTCGAGAGCCACGACTTCGCGCTGTGCACAAGGCGAGTGGGAACGATCGCGCCCTGCTCGCGTGCGTAAACGCCGACCGGCTGGCCTTCATCGAGAAAGAGAAATGAGGGCAGCGTGCGCCGCGGCTCCACACGGCCGGGCGCGACGAGCTGCGGAATATCGAAAATGTGGATGGGAGGAAAACTCGTGTCTTCGGCCTCGGCCGGGTCAATCCAGGCGAGGGCGGAGTTGGTGGTTCCAAGATCGATGCCGACGTTCATTTTTCGCGGACGTTAAATTCGAGTTTCCAGCGGCGGCCGTCGCGCGCGACGCACCAGAGCTGCAGAGTACCGGTTTCAGTGATGACGGTTTCGAGAGACACCCGCACGAGTTCGCCGGAGTCGCCGGTGGAATCGAGACGGACGGCGACCGGCGCGAGTTCTTCGAGCTCATCGCCGAAATCTTCGACCAGAGTACCGGGTACGTCATTCTTGCGGACCGTGGATCCAAAAAAGCGGAACTCGGCGGTTTCGCCGACGACCAGCCCGAATTCGCGCTGGGGCATATCGACCGACGTTCCTTCTTCCATGCCAAACTGCGCGACGGCGAATGCCTTGAGCGGCGCGGCGAAACCGGGGACCGCGGGCATGGCGCTTTCGATGCCGACGTAGTAAGAACGCGGAATGCCGCCACGAATCCGCACGCCTTTGCCATGCCGCGCCGCGCCGTAATAGGCGGCGCCGCGCGCGACCGCATGCATCAGATCTTCGCCCGCGAGCAGTTGAACTTCAGGCGCGCCTTCTTCCTGCAGCCAGCTGTTCAGGACGGAAATCAGCCGGTCGCGCACGAACGGCGCATGCAGAACGCCGCCGTTGAAGAGCACATGCGTGGGGCACGCTAGCTTGCCGCTCTGCCGGAGGAAGCGCGCGAGATGGCGCGTGATGGCGGCGTCTGCGGCGTATGGCAGGCCCATTTCCTGCAGACCGGCGGCGCGAGGACGCTGCGGCACATCTGTGCTGGCCACGCGCGGCAGGAAACCTTCGAGCACCTGCTCCACCTGCTGGCGGGTGAGTTTCGCTTTGATGGTGCCGCCGATCAGGCTGGAACCTTTGCCGAGGATCGTGACCGGCACTTCATCGGCGGGCGCGGCTGGATCGAGCAGTTTTTCTTTCGCGAGGCGGCAGTTGTTCCAGAGAGCCTGGAGCTGGAAGCTGTCGATTTTCGTGCCGCGTCCGGCGAACTCAGCCGCGACCGTATGGGCGAGCGCGAGATCGACGTTATCGCCGCCCAGCAGAATGTGATCGCCCACGGCGACGCGATCGAGCGCAAGCTGTCCGTCGCGCTCCGAGACGGCGATCAGAGTGAAATCGGTGGTGCCGCCGCCGATATCGACGACGAGCACAAGATCGCCCTTGCCCACACGCTGCCGCCAGTCTTCATGGCGCTCGATCCACGCATAGAAGGCCGCCTGCGGCTCTTCGAGCATGGTGACGTTACGGAAGCCAGCTGCGTCCGCCGCTTTTTCGGTGAGCTCGCGAGCCACGGCATCAAACGATGCCGGAATGGTGACGAGCACTTCCTGATCGGCAAATGGAAGCTCGGGATGTTCGTGCTCCCACGCCTGGCGCAGGTGACGCAGATAGGCGGCAGAGGCATCGACCGGCGAAATCTTCGTGACCCCTTCCGCCGCTTTCCAGGGCAGAATGGCGGCGGTACGGTCGGCTGCGGTGTACGAGAGCCAGCTCTTGGCGGAAGACACGAGGCGCGACGAAACTTCCGCGCCCCGGCGCTGCGCAAAACGGCCGACGATCCAGGACGGCGTGGGATCCCACGGCAACGCGGTCGCGCCGGCGGCGAATTCCTTTTCGCCGGGAATATAGAGGAACGAGGGCAGCAGGGGTTCCGCGGAAACTTCGTTCGCGGCGGTCAACTGCGGGACGGCGGCAACACGAACACCGGCGCCCTCTTCCAGCTCGCGAAACGCGAGGGCGCTGTTGGTGGTTCCGAGATCGATGCCGATCGAGTAGCCCGGCAATCTCTACTCCACTTCGATTTCGGCGGGCGCGAGAACGGTGAGGTCCGTCTTCGCGGAGAGTTTCGGCAGCGAAGCGCGGCTCGCGCGCCACCCCCGGTGACGAAGAACGCCGCCCCTGGCGCGGCCCGAAGCCGGCACGTTGCCGATGAATTTCACGAGCGCGGCGTCGCCCGCCGGAGCGGTGACAGCGCTGCCTTCCACGGCGTCGACAACCGGCTGGGGAGCGAAATGGCGCGCCAGAACCTCGCTGCTTTTCGCATGAACGTCGCGCGCGGCGGCGCCGATCTGCTCATCGGAATACGGCGTCAGGTCTTCCATGAAGAAATCGAGAATGCGGCCCTCCCGCTGCAGAATGCCGAGCAACTGCAGGGCCCCGTCTTCATACGTGACAGGCGGAGGCGGCGGGGGAGGAGGTGGCATTTTGGGCGCGAGTCCGAGGTGCGCGACGATATCTTCCGGCAGTTTGCCGCCGAATAAAAGCGCAAAAAACGCGCGAAAGGCAAGGACGATGCGGTTCAAAGTGGAAGAGACTCCGGGTTTTCAGGATGAACTTACAGGATAACAACGTCCTACCGTACGAAGGGCGCGTGAGACGGCTCACTGCACGCGGCCCCCAAATGAGGGAAAATAGAATGGTGAGTTTTCGCAAGTTACTGCCGCTTCTGTCTTTAACCGTTTTGTGCCTGGCCCAGGAGGGTTGGCAAACGGTCACCAACTTCCCGGGGGTCGATTGGCAGGGGCTGACCGGCGCGAAAAAGGCGCTGGCGCTGAAGATGATCCGGAACGAGGAGTGCTCGTGCGGCTGCGAAATGAAAATCGGCGAGTGCCGGATCAAAGACCACAGTTGTTCGGATAGCCGCAAGCTCGCGAACGCGGTGGTGAAGGACGTGGCCGCCGGGAAAACGGAGACGCAGATCCGGGCGGATCTGAAGAAGATCGCCTCCGAGCCGCCGCCGCAGCTCGATGAGCCGGTGAAGATTTCGACGACCGGCGATCCGGTGCGCGGACCGGCCAACGCGCGCGTGACGCTCGTGGAGTTCTCCGACTTCCAGTGCCCGTTCTGCAGCAAGGCCGTTGCCGAGACCAAATCGCTGATGCGGCAGTTCCCGAACGACATCAAGCTCGTCTTCAAGCAGTTCCCGCTTGATGATCATGCGCAGGCGGAATTCGGCGCCGAAGCTGCGCTGGCCGCGCAGGCGCAGGGTAAGTTCTGGGAAATGCACGATCTGATGTATGCCGGATATCCGAATCTCTCGCGCGCCACCGTGTTTGGCTACGCGAAGAAGATCGGGCTCGATATGGCGCGTTTCACGTCGGACATCGATACCCACAAATACAAGGCGCGGGTGAATTCCGAAGAACAGCAGGGCGAAGAAGCCGGCGTAGGCGGCACCCCGACGTTCTTCATCAACGGCAAGAAGCTGAACGATACGTTTGACGTGGCGACGGTCGCACCGCTCATCCGGCAGGAACTGAAGTAATTTACTTCGACCGTACGGACTGCTTGAGCTTATCCAGTTGCTTGCGCGCGGCCCGCGCCCAGGAACTGGTGGTATCGAGCTTCAGGTACTTGCTCCAGTAGCCGATTGCCTGGAGGATTTCTCCCATCCGCTCCGCCAGCAGCGCCAGATTGAAATACGCATCGGCGTAGCGCGGATTGAGGCGGATCGCATCGAGGTAGTGCATGCGGGCTTCCTCGAAATCGCCCTGTTCGTCGGCCAGATTCCCCAGATTGAAGTGCGCGAGCGGATAGGCGGGATCGGAAAGAATCGCGCGCGTGTAGTGCTCGCGGGCCTGCCGGTATTTGCGCTGCCGGAACAGAATCGTGCCCATGTTGACCAGCGCGCCGGGCGCCCCGGGGTTGGCTTCGAGCGCTTTCTGATAGGCCTCGACGGCGGCTTCGATGGGCGCGCCGGTCTCTTCGAGCGCGAGCCCGCGCTGGAACCAGTATTCGGCCTTCTCTTCGTCGATGGGAACCTTGGTTTCGTCGGGGGAAGGCTCCGGCTTCATCGGGAAGGAGCGCAGTTTCTCGATCTCGCGCTCGCCGAAATCGAACAGCAACTGGCCGGTGACGGCCTCCATGCGCGAGCCGGAAACGTGGACCGCGATGCGCTTCCCTTCGGTCGTGATCTTCAGCTGGGCGAGCGGCGTATCGATGTCTTCGAGGCGCGTTTTCAGCGAAGAGACCGCCCTGCGGATAGTGCCGACCGGAATCCGCAGTTCGCGCAGGCGGCGCAGGGTTTTCAGCGCCACCAGATCGGGGAAACCGAACGTCTCCCCGGGCGAGAGGAAACCCTGTCTTTCCCAGGCGGCGAGCTGGCGGGTGGTGATGTTGAGCATGCGGCAGACGTCTTCGCGCTGCCACGCTCCGGACGCGATGGGATTCTCTTCGATGCTCTGAACTCTCGCCCTCACGCCGTTTGATGCTCCGTTATCCGTATTTTACGGTACCGAAAAACAATTGTCTTGTTATCAGACGTGATCTACCTCGCGCAGCCAGTCGGGCCGTTTGAGCACTTCGCGGGGCTTGCTGCCGTCCGGCGGGCCGATGATGCCGTCGCGATACATCATGTCGAGGATGCGGGCGGCGCGGCCGTAGCCAAGGCGCAGGCGGCGCTGCAGCGTTGAGGTCGAGGCCTTGCCCATTTCGAGCACGACGCGCAGGGCCTCTTCGTACATCGGATCCTGCTCGCCATCCGGTTCCTCGTCCATCTCGGGGGCGCCGTCTTCGCTCGGCGGCGCGATGAGATAGGACTGGTCGTATTCCGGCCGCGCCTGGGCTTTCCAGAAATCCACCACGCTGTTGATTTCGGTCTCCGTCACGAAAGCGCCGTGCACGCGCGTGAGCCGCGAGGAACCCGGCGGCAGGAAGAGCATGTCGCCCTTGCCCAGCAGATGTTCGGCGCCCATCACGTCGAGAACCGTGCGGCTGTCGACGCGCGTCGCCACCCGGAAGCTGATGCGTGCCGGGAAATTCGCTTTGATCAGGCCGGTGATCACGTCCACGCTGGGACGCTGCGTCGCGAGCACCAGATGCATGCCGACCGCGCGCGCCATCTGTGCCAGGCGCGTGACCGATTCTTCCACGTTGCGCCCTTCGAGCATCATGAGATCGGCGAGCTCGTCGATCAGGATGAGGATGTAGGGCAGCGGCTTCAGTTCTTCCTTTTGCTGCTGGTCGTCTTCCTCGAAGAGCGAGCGCGGCTCGTTCTTCATCTGCCGGACCTTCTTGTTGTACTGATCGATATTGCGCGCCCCGACTTCGGCGAGGAGACGCAGGCGTCGCTCCATTTCGAGCACGGCGTTGCGCAGGGCATTAGTGGCCTTGCGGGCGTCCGTGATCACAGGCGTCAGCAGATGAGGAATGCCTTCGTAGATGCCGAGTTCGACGCGCTTGGGATCCACCATGATCATGCGCACTTCATCCGGCGTCGCTTTATACAGAATCGACATGATGAGCGAATTGATCATCACGGATTTGCCCGATCCCGTGGAGCCCGCGATCAGCGCGTGCGGCATGGTTTCGAGCGAGGCGACTTTGATGCGGCCGCTGATGTCTTTGCCCATCGAGATGGTGAGACGCGACGGCGAATTCTCGAATTCCTCGCTCTCGATCACCGCGCGCAGGCTGATCACTTCCCGCTTCGTGTTCGGCACTTCGATGCCGATCGTCATCTTGCCGGGAATGCGCTCGATGAGAATCGATTCCGCCTGCAGACCGAGGCAAAGATCTTCGCGCAGGTTCGTAATCTTGCTGTACTTGATGCCGGCTTCGGGTTTGTATTCGAACGTTGTGACGACGGGGCCGGGGTTGATCTGCACCACCGAGCCCGTGACGTTGAACTCCTCGAACTTCACCTTGATCGCTGCGGCGACGTTCTTCAGTTCCTGCTCATCGAACGCCGAGCGCTGCGGGATTTCGTTCAGCAGATCCGTGGAAGGCAGCTTGTAGATGGTGGGCAGGCGCGATGCAGCGGTCTTCAGACCGGTGAACGGAAACTCGAAGAGGTTCGGCTTTTCAACCGGCTTTTCTTCCAGCGTGCAGATGGGAATTTCATCGACCGACGCGGGAACCGGCTCAGGCGCAGGAGCGGCCGGGGTTTCGACCACTTCGGGCTCATCCCAGGGCAGCGTTTCCGAAACAGGCGCGGGGGCCGCACGGCGGCGCGATTTCGATGCGATCGCCGGGTCTTCCGTCTGCACGATGGGAGGCGCGGCTGCGCTTTCCTCCTCTTCTTCGTCTTCTTCCAGAGCTCTTCCGGCAGCTTTGGCCGCCGCGCGCTCGGCTGCGGCTTCGCGTTTGCGTTCCAGCCGTTCGAGCTTCGCTTCCTGCCGGCGTTCGAGATAGCGGAGCCAGCGGTCGCGAATCCGATGGAAGAAGGCGATCACGGGCGAGAGCCAGCGCTCGACGGTCGCCAGCGTGAAGGTGGAAACGAGGTAGAGCGAAATCACCGCCGTGGTGACCAGAATGACGGCTGCCCCCAGGAAGTTCAGCTTGCGGCGAAGCGTGTCGGCGAGCAGAAAACCGGCGGTCCCGCCGGGAAGGATGGTGTGATCGAAAACCCGCCATTCCGGCAGCAGCGCGGCAACGCCGCAGGCCGAGGCCACCAGCATCGCACTGCCGATCACCTTGATGACCGGCGCCGCGGTTTGTTCGGAACGAATCCATTTCCAGCCCAGTGCGAAGACCAGGCAGGGGAACAGATAAGCGCCGAAGCCGAACGCCTGCAGCAGCACATCCGAAATGTGCGCGCCAAAGGGGCCGATCAGATTGCGGGTCGGAACGTTGCCGGTCGAGTGGCTCCACGAGGGGTCCGCCG
Source organism: uncultured Solibacteraceae bacterium (assembly GCA_964590625.1). Taxonomy (GTDB): domain Bacteria; phylum Acidobacteriota; class Terriglobia; order Bryobacterales; family Bryobacteraceae; genus BOG-234. The sequence continues at coordinate 3,844 of CAZPZE010000165.1, read as the reverse complement.
CGTGGAAAGAAACGAGACTGAGCAGGATGAGGACACCTGTGGCGAGAAACACAAATCCCGTCACCTCGTTGAGGCGTCTCGAAGGGGTCGGCGTAAACAGCGTCATCCCGCTGGCGGCGGGAGATACCGGAGCATCTTTATTATGCCAGAAACAGGTTTCCCGTGCCGGGTCAGTTGTTTCCGCCAATCGGGGTCAGATGGGCGAACCATCAGGCGGCTCCACCGGCTTCGCAACAGGGATTTCCTTCGGGTTGTCCTCGAATCGCTTAATCTGTGCGGCTGCGTAGGTCAGATGAGCGCGTTCGGCGGTGTCCGGAGCCTGGTGCGCGAGCGCCCATTTGCGAAGGTCGTCGAGTTTCAGATAGGCGATGGCCCGCGCCTGTTCGGAAGCCTGCGTGCTCTGCGCCAGCGCCATCAGTCGATAGAGAACCACGTTGCCGATGGTGCGCTCGGTTTCCGCATCGTGAACCGAGGCGCGCGGCGTCTTCCAGGCCGAAGTGATCAGGCGATCGATCACTTCGTCGAGCCCGGGATTCTTCGCGTCGCGCGAATGATAATCGACAAGCCGCGTCGCGCGCTCGGGATTCAGCAGAAACCCGACCGTCATGTCGGCAGCCGCTTCCACGGGCGCCATGGAATCGAAGGTGATTTGGGTGCGTGAGTGGAAATCTTCGCGCGTCGGCTCAAACTCCGGCGGATGCGGCGGCAGCAGTTTCAGAATCGCCTCCGGCACCGTGAGCGCCGCGGGCTCGATGGTTTTGATCAGCGCATCGAGCGCGCGCCGCTGTTCAGCGGCGGGGACAATATCTGCAACCGGCTGCCCATCGCCCCGCACGGCGTAGGTGTAATTCAGGCCGCCGACGACTTTCGACGCGGCTTCGAGCTGATAGCGGTGAAACAGATAGACCGGCGCCAGCACTTCTTCGAGCGTACTCATCGGCGCACCGAAGTGGATCTTATCCGCGGAAAATCCGGCGAGAGCTCTGGCACGCACCTGCATCACGCGGTTGAGCTCGTCGACGGGGTTCGCCCCGGAATCCCACAGATGCGCGAGCGGATGCGCCCCGCCGGCAGCACGCGCGTCGCGATCCGAGATGAAGACCAGGCCTTTATCGCTGGCTTCCTTCAGGATGGCGGCGAGGCCCGCGTGCTCGTCGGCGCCAGGCGCGAACTGCGTGTAGCCGTAGCGAATCGCGATCTTATCCCATTCGCCGATACCCGTCGCATACGCGGCATTCAGATCGATGTTGCCCGCCGCATCGAGCTGCACGAACGGCGGCGGATAATCCATCACCGAAGCCCGGTTATGCGTGCTGGCAGCGAAATTATGCTCAAGCCCCAGCGTGTGACCCACTTCGTGCGCGGCAAGCTGGTGCAGACGCGCGAGCGCCATCTGTTCCATGCGGGAATCGACGGGCTGCCCCTGTTCGTATTTCGCGATCAGCCCCTGCGCGATCAGATAATCCTGGCGGACACGAAGCGAGCCGAGCGTGACCTGACCCTTGATGATTTCGCCGCTGCGTGGATCTACGATCGCCTCGCCATACGACCAGCCGCGCGTCGCGCGATGCACCCACTCGATGATGTTGTAGCGAATATCCATCGGGTCGGCATCGGGCGGGAGCATTTCGACGCGGAAGGCGTTGCTGAATCCCGCGACTTCGAACGCCTGCGACCACCAGCGTGCGCCTTCGAGCAGCGCGGAGCGGACAGGCTCGGGCGTGCCGGGATCGAGGTAATAGACGATGGGCTGCACGGGATCGCTCACGGCCGCGTTGGGATCGCGCTTTTCGAGACGATGCCGGATGATGAAGTGCTTCTTCAGCGGGTCGGAAATCGGGGTCGCGTAATCGGCGTAGCTCAGTCCGATGAAGCCGGCGCGCGGATCGTAGACGCGAGGCGTCAGTGGCATCTCCGGCAGTTCGACGAAAGAATGATGTTCGCGCACGGTCAGCGAATCCGGGCTGGGCGTGACGGAGGCAAGCCATTGGCCGGCATCATGTCCGGCGAACGTCAGCAGCGCTTCGACTTCGGTATTGCGCGGGAAGCTCTTCGTGCGCTCCGGATAAATCGTGGAGCGTTTTTCATCGAGCGAATAGTTTCCCTGCTTCTTGCCGGAGAGCGTTTCGGGAATGCCATGCACGTCGCGCAGGAAAAACGCGGTGGCATCGACCAGAACGCGACCGCCGTCTTCAGCCTCCGGCGTAAAGCCCCACAGCACGGATTCCGCGAACGATTCCGCTACCGCGCGCCGCTCCTGCGGATCGTTCGTTTCGGCGCGGTAATCCTGATTGGGCTGGACGAGGAGAATCTTCGGGCCGAAGCGCTCGAAGCGCACGACGCGCGAATTACCGATCTGGCCGCGGTCGAGTCCGATGTCATTCGAGCCGACGCCCGCGGGGAGCGAATCGACGTAAAGGAAATCGTCGTTCCACCTCGGAATTTCGAGGAAGAGCTTGCCGGTCTTCGACTCGTAATAGAGCGGAAAATAACCGGGCATGGCGGTCATGCCGGCGGTTTTCGCCGCGATCGAAGGCAGGTCCGTTTGTGCCGACGCCAGTGCGGCGGCGGCCAGGCAGAGCAGCACGGCGCGCATGCAAACGATGGTAGCCTGGCGGCCGGATCACTTGAGCTGAGCATTCGTGGGGCGGGGCTGCGGCCCTGCCGCCGGCCTTCCGGCCGGCGCGGAGTTCCAGGAATGTTTCGGGTCACATGCGCCCCGCAAAAGCGCCGCGGCCGGGCCGCGAAGCCCGGCCCACGTTGCTTACCGCTGTACTCTGCCGCTGCCGCCTTCTTTAAGCAGCGAATTCACTTCGGCCAGCGTGGCGCGGCTGAAATCACCATACGTGGAGTGCTTCAGGCAACTCACCGCCACCGCGAATTCCAGAGCTTCGGCGTCGCCCGGCAGGTTCTGCATCCCGTAGAGCAGCCCGCCAGCGAAGCTGTCGCCCGCGCCGACCCGATCCACGATGCTCGTGATCTCATACGCGCGGCTCATCAGGAACTGGCTGCGATTGTTGAGACACGCCGACCAGCGATTCCAGGACGCGCTCTTCGATTCGCGCAGCGTCACCGCCACCGCCCGCAGATTCGGATAGGTCTTCAGGACAAGCGCGGTCAGGCCCTCATACCGTTGGTGATCGAGCACGCCGGAGCTGACGTCCATATCGGAATTGAGCCCGAGGCACATCTGGATGTCTTCCTCGTTCGCGATGACGACATCCACATACTTCACCATCTCGCCCATCACTTCCGGCGCGGACTTGCCCCACTTCCACAGCAGCTTGCGGAAATTGAGATCCACCGAAACGGTAAGCTTCAGTTCGCGCGCCTTCTTCACCGCCTCGAGCGCAAGCGCGGCGGACGATTCGCTGATCGCGGGCGTGATGCCGGTCACGTGGAACCAGCCGCCACCCGCGAGAGTCTTGTCCCAGTCAATCGAGCCCGGTTTCGCAATCGCCGCGGAACTGCCGGCGCGGTCATAGACCACACGCGATCCGCGCTGATTGGCGCCGCTTTCGAGATAGTAAACGCCCATGCGGCCAGGGCCGCGCACCAGTTTCGATGTATCCACGCCAAAACGGCGCAGTTCGCCAACAGCGGCGTCGGCGATCGGATTATTCTCCGGCAACACCGTGACATACGCCGCGTTGCCGCCGAGCCCCGCGATTGCGACGGCAACATTCGCTTCGCCGCCACCAACCGTCGCATTGAAATACGGCGTCTGCAGATAACGCTCGAACCCCGGCGGCGTGAGCCGCAGCATGATTTCTCCGAAAGTGATCGTTTGCGCCTTCATTTATTTCGCCATCTCCTTGCGCGCCGCGGCGATGTTATCCACAAT
>CAZPZE010000164.1:0-4579 GCA_964590625.1 uncultured Solibacteraceae bacterium | reverse complement strand
CGTACCCATGCCGTTCCCGGTGCCTCCCGCCGTTCTGCGGCCCGAAGCCGGCATTCAGGTGCTTGCCCTGGGCGGACGCCGCTATTCGGTGACCCGCGACAATCTTTTCGGTTCAGACGACGGCCACTCGTGGACTAACCTTACTGGATTCAACGGCCAGTCCATCCTCGGCGGGGGCTTCACGGCGCTCGCCGTGTCGCCCGCGAACTCGCTCGATGTGGTCGCGTCGAATCGGGCGGGCGTCTGGCGCTCGCTCGATGGTGGCCTCTCCTGGCAAAGCCTGAACGACGACCTCCCCAACCTCGACGCCCACGTTCTCGCCGCCCAGCGGACCATCGTCCTGGCCGACGCGCCCCGGCTGGCCTCTGTAACCGCCGGAAAATGGGCCCTGACCGATGGCGCCCCGGCCGAAGCCGAGCTCCTGTCGGGGCTTGCGGCCAAATACGGGCTCGTGGCCACGGCCGCCGCGCAGACCGGAAGCATGACATACGCCGGAACCGCCGATGGACGTGTTTTCACCATCGGTCCCGATGGGAACCTCGTACCCGCATCGCTGGAAGGCGCCCGGACCATCAACCGCTTTTGGATCGATAACTCGAACCCGCAGGCTGCGCTGGCCGTTTCCGGCAACCGGCTTTTCAGGACGACGAATGGCGGAAAGTTTTGGGATGACGTGACCGGCAACCTGCCCGGCGGCGCGATACATGGCGTTACCGCCGACTCGACCGCCGGCGTGGTGTATGCCGCGACCGACAATGGCGTTTTCTACGGCCGCGTTGTTCTCAACGCGGCGGATCGTGTTCCTGCGGCGTGGACACCCGTTACCGGCAACCTCCCGATCGCAGCCGCGTGGGATGCGCGCCTGAATCCAGACGGCACCCTCACGGTGCTCCTCGACGGCTACGGAGTTTTTGAGGCGCCCGCTCCACACCTCGCGCTCGCGCCGCGCATCGTCAACGGCGCCGATATGAGCGATCGGGCAGCGGCCCCCGGGTCGGTGATCAGCGTCCTAGGGGCGAACGTAAAACAGGCGACCAGTGGCCCGAATTCGTATCCGGTTCTGCTCTCCTCCGACCAGAGTTCCCAGCTTCAGGTACCGTTCGAGGTCACGCCCGGAACGTTCCAGCTGGCGGTGCAGCGCGCGGATGGCGGGCTCTGGATCGCGCCGCTCAACGTCAAGCAGGCGTCCCCCGCGATTTTCGTGGATACCGACGGCGCCCCGATGGTTCTCGATGCCGCCAGCGGATTTCTGCTGGATTCGGGAACGCCGATCAAGGCGGGCAGCACGATTCAGGTGCTGGCCACCGGCCTCGGCCGCGTCACGCCGGACTGGCCGGCCGGAGTTCCGGCGCCGGTGGATTCGCCGCCTTCCGTGATCGCGCCGGTAACGGCATTTCTCGATGGCGCGCCGATTCACGTCACGCGCGCCACGCTCGCTCCGGGCTACGCCGGAACCTATCTCGTCGAAATGCAGATCCCGGCGATCGTCAATCGCGGCGCAAGCGAACTGCGCATCGTCGTGAACGGGGAAGAAAGTAACCGCGTGAAGCTCTGGCTCGATTCCGGCATTTCCGGCGGCCAATAAAAAACCCCGGCCGAAGCCGGGGCCTTCCGATCCAGTGACTCAGTTCAGGCTCGCGTCAGACCTTGGTGACGTGCTCCGCCTGCAGCCCTTTCGGACCCTGCTTTACTTCGAATTCCACGGCCGCGCCCTCGTCGAGGGACCGATAGCCGTTCGCCTCGATGGCCGAAAAATGGACGAACACATCGTCCCCGCTTTCACGCTGGATAAAGCCGAAGCCTTTGGCAGCGTTGAACCATTTCACTGTTCCTTTTTCTCTCACAAAACTCTCCTGAAACAAGGCCCCCTTTTCCACCGCATTTGCGGCAAAGCCAGTAGCCTTTCTTGTGTGCAACGTCACGAATTGTCTCACAGGGCGGGGGCGCGGTTCAACCGGGTACCGCCCGGTTCGGCCCACCCGTCCGGCCGAATGTTAGACTTCGGCTTGCCCGACGAAAGAGCCATCACAGAGCGCCTGCGCAAGTTGGTTCGCATCCCGCCGTCTTCCGCATTGGTGCTGGGAATCGGCGACGATTGCGCGATTTACCGCCCACGCGGCAGCGCTGACGACCTGCTTTTCAAAGCTGATCTTTTTATCGAAGGCGCGCATTTCCGGCGCGAAACGGATAAAGCCGCGGATGTCGCGCGCATCGCGCTGGCCCGCAGCCTGAGCGATATCGCGGCCATGGGCGGCACGCCCACCTTTTGTCTGACGGCGGTCTGCATCGCGAGTTGGGCGACCGACCGCTGGATCCACGATTTTTTCGATGCGCTCGCCGCCGCGGCCAACGCGAATCAGACGATCCTCGCGGGCGGCGATCTCGCGCGCGGCGAGACGTTCGCGTGCGACGTGATGGTGTGCGGAACGGTCCCACGCGGGATGGCGCTTCTGCGCAGCGGCGCGCGGCGCGGACACGAAATCTACGTCTCGGGGTTGCTGGGCGGTTCGGCCCTCGGGCTCGCCACTCAAAAAGGAAAAGCGAAAAAGCGCCATCTGAATCCCGAGCCGCGCATTGCGCTGGGGCATTTTCTCCGCGAGAAGCTCCGCGCCACAGCCGCGATGGACATCAGCGACGGCCTTTCGCTCGACCTGCAGCGGCTTTGCCTCGCATCGGGCGTCTCGGCGGACATCGTGCCGCCGCCGAGCTTTCCGGGGGCTTCGCCGGAGCAGGCGCTGCACGGCGGCGAGGAGTACGAGCTGCTTTTCTGTGTCCGCCAGGGAACGCGCGTCCCCGCGAAGGTGGACGGGCTTCCGCTGACCCGAATCGGGGTCATCACCGAGGGAACGGCAGGGGAAATCCGGCTCGAAGGCAAGCCACTCGAGCCGCGCGGCTTCGATCACTTTACCGCCAAAGCAACGTAGTCCGTACTGACCACAAGCAATATCGTGTGTTTACGGATCGCTGAGTTAACCTGAAGGTCAGATGAGAGTCACGGTTGTAGGAACTGGTTATGTGGGCACGGTCACAGGTGCCTGTCTGGCTTATCTGGGGCATCGGGTTACGTGCGTCGACACCGACCGGAGCAAGGTCGAGAAGCTGCGCAAAGGCGACCCCGTCATCTACGAGCCGGGGCTCGGAGAACTGCTCGCGCTCGCGGCCCATAAAGGTGGTATCGATTTCGAAACGGACCTCACCGAACCGGTCCGGGAAAGCGACGCTATCTTTATTGCGGTTGGCACGCCGCCCCTGCCTTCCGGCGAATCGAATCTGACGTACCTCGAGGCCGCAGCGCGCGGCATCGGCGCCGCGATGGATTCCTCGCGCTTCCGCGTCGTCATCAATAAATCGACCGTCCCGGTCGGTTCCGGCAACCTGGTGGGGGCGCTGATTCGCGAAGGCATTTCGGAGGCGGATGGAAAGATCGAATTCAGCGTGGCGAGCAATCCGGAATTCCTGCGCGAAGGATCGGCGATCCACGACTCGCTCTACCCGGACCGCATCGTGATCGGAACCGAAGACGAGCGGTCGCTGAGCCTGCTGCGCGAGCTCTATCGGGCGCTTTCCGAACAGAAGTTTGAAGCCCCGGCATTTGCGGCGCGCCCGGCGCGGGTGGAATCCGCTCCTCTTGTCACCACGACTCTCACGAGCGCGGAAATGATCAAGTACTCCGCGAACGCATTTCTGGCGATGAAGATCGGTTTCGCCAACGAAATCGCGAACATCTGCGAGCGGGTCGACGCTGACGTCAAGGAAGTCATGACCGGCATCGGCCTCGATGCCCGTATCGGCATGGGCTTCCTCAACGCGGGTCTCGGATGGGGCGGAAGCTGCTTCGGTAAAGACATCAGCTCCCTGCTGCATACGGCCAACGAATACGGCTACCATCCGCAGCTTCTCGATGCTTCGATTTCCGTCAACCGTCTGCAGCGCCAGGTCGTGATTCAGAAGCTGCAGGAGAAGCTCTTCATCCTGAAAGGCCGCACCATCGCGATGCTGGGTTTGGCCTTCAAACCCCATACGGACGATCTGCGCGACGCCCCCAGCCTCCAGATCGCGGAAAAGCTGATCCGCCTCGGCGCTCGCGTGCGCGTCTACGATCCGATCGCGATGGACGCGTGCCGCGAGCAACATCCCGGTCTCAAAGTGCAGTATTGCTCGAGCGCCACGCATGCTGCTGACCAGGCTGACGCCCTGCTGCTGGTCACCGAATGGCCCGAATTTGCGGAACTGAATCTGATGGAACTCGCCGGCCGGATGAAATCCGCCGTTCTGGTGGATGGGCGCAATCTTTTTAGTCCTGACGAAGCCCGCAAGGCCGGCTTCGATTACACCGGCATCGGACGCGCCCACCAGAAGCCGCGGGCGCAGGCGACCGCCTGACAGATGGGCCACGTCATCGCCATTGACGGTCCCGCCGGCGCGGGGAAGAGCACCATCGCGCGCGCTGTCGCGGAGAAGCTCCGTTACACCTATATCGACACCGGGGCCATGTATCGCGCGGTGGCGCTGTGGGCGTCGCGCACGGGAACATCCATGACCGATGCGCAGCGGCTGGAACAACTTGCGCTGTCAGCCG
>CAZPZE010000163.1:0-3548 GCA_964590625.1 uncultured Solibacteraceae bacterium | reverse complement strand
CTATTTATTCTTTTTCCGTTTGTTGTTCAGCTTTGTGCCGTCGGGACCAGGCGTGCGCGGCGGAGCGACGCGGGGCAGATCGGGATCGGCCGGCGGGAGTTCGGCGGCGGGCGCGAACTGCCATTCCTCGGGATTGCTGGGCGGCTTGAATTCCTCTGTGCTGAAAATGCGCGGTTGCTCGCCGGGTCCGGCAATTTCGAGCATCAACGCGACAGTGGTAGCTGGTCCCTGGAAGTAAGGGACTCGAATGGTGTGCATGCCGCCGGCGAGCCGAATACTGCCCAGACGAACCTCGGTGGAATGTACACCATCGTTATCAGCCACCAGTTGACCGTCAATGTATAACATCGCGCCATCGTCTGAAACCAGACGGAAACGATAGAGCCCGGGGTGTTCGATCCAGAATTTACCCGAGTAGTCAATTGCGAACCACTCGTACCGTTTTGTGATGCCGGGGAAGCCGAGCTGGAAATCCTGCGGGGGAACGTTGAGCGAAGTAGTGTAGATGCTGCCTTGTGGCTTCAGATGTTGAATTTCACTCACGCTTTGGGTGTTGTGGGGCAAATGGTAAATATCGCCCTTCAGTCCGGACGTTATGACAACGGTGGTTCCGAAGACTGCAACTGGGTCATCTTCCGCAGCGCAAATTAACGCAGTCAGCGGAAGCGCCACCAGCAGGCAGAACACACATGCGCGCATATGTCTGTGGAGACTACGGTTGAGCGCGCGACGTGGTTGCATGAAATCGTGCAAACTTTTCCACGGAGGTAAAACCGACTTGCTTTTTTGGGTGCTTCGTGAGGGGCGTCTGTTGACTCTAAAGGCCTGGCCGATGGATTGCTGAAACGTACGCATGGCCAACACCGTTCTGGCGAAATGGTACGTGTCTGAAAATGTGTGCGCGCTCTGCGATCCGGAAAGACACCTTGCGCACGTGGTGCGTATGCGATCGCAATGGTTTGTATTTGACGCCACCCATTACAGCATGGAAAAGATGGGCTGTGAGTTTGTTGGCTCTTTCGCCCGCCGCCAGACCGCAATGCAGGCTGCCGAGGCCGAAGTGCTCGGGCATCCGGCGCCGATCGCCATGCGCGACGGCGCGCCGGATGGAAGCCGGGTACGTGGGTTAGCTGCCGCGCTGATGCGCCAAAATACCCGCCCGATGCGCAGCCGGACGGCAGCCTAGATTAAAATGCAACCGTGATAACACGGTACTCGCTGTTTGCCGCTGCTTTTCTGACCTTCACGGGATGCGGGTCGCACAACGGGGAAGTGAAGCCCGATTCCGATCATCCTGTTCTCACGATTGGTTCGCCCGCGCCGGATTTTTCGCTGCCTGGCGTGGACGGCAAGACGCACACGCTGGGCGAATACGCCGGCGCGAAGGTGCTGGCGATCGTATTCGACTGCAATCACTGCCCAGAATCGCATCTTTATGACGAGCGGATCCGCAAGCTGTATGTGGATTATCGCGATAAAGGCGTGCAGGTTGTCGTGGTGAGTCCGGATAATCCGGCGCATCTGCATTACGCCGATCTGGCATACAGCGATATGACGGATTCGCTGATCGATATGAAAGAGCGGGCGCAGGACACGCATATCGAGTATCCGTTCCTGTATGACGGCGATGGGCAGTCGCTCACGGGGAAGCTGGGTGCAGTGGCGACGCCGCAGATTTTCGTTTTCGATCAGGCGCGGAAGCTGCGGTATGAGGGGCGGATTGACGACAACAAACAGGCGGCGCAGGTGAAATCGCAGGATGCGCGCAATGCGATCGATGCGCTGCTGGCGGGGAAAGAGCCGGCGGTGACGATGACGCCGGTGACAGGGTGTCCGGTGATCTGGAATGGCAAGGCGACGCCGGATCCGGAGCTTGCGAAGGCGAATGCCGCGCCGGTCAGCGTGACGATGACGACGCCGGAGATTCTGAAGAAGCTTCGCGGCAATGGGACGGGAAAACTGCTGCTGGTGAATTTCTGGGCGACGTGGTGCGGTCCGTGCGTGGCGGAATATCCGGAGTTGCAGAACACGCTGCGAATGTATGGCAACCGGAATTTCGGGATGGTGACGGTGTCAGAGGATGTGCCGGAGGCGAAGCCGGATGTGATGACGTTCCTGAAGAAGAACCATGCGACGTCAGTGAATTATCTGTTCGCGTCGGACGATACTTCGAGCGTGCAGGATTCGTTCGATAAGAACATGAGCGGCGCGGTGCCTTATACGCTGCTGCTGGCGGCGAATGGCGACGTGCTGTATCAGGAGCAGGGCGAAATCAGCATGTCGCGGATGCGGCGTGCTATCCTGGCGAATCTGCCGGATGATCAGGATCATCCGGGCCAGCAGGCCTACTGGAAGGCTCGGCATCAGGCGGATCAATAAAATGCGATACCTCACGATAACCGGGATTGTTGCTTTGTCGGGAGCGCTTGTGTTTGCGGCCGGCGCGAAGAAGGAGGGGCCGGTCGAGCTGACGCTCACGGGCATGGACGGGAAGAAGGTCCATCTGAGCGACTATGCGGGCAAGCCGGTGGTGGTGAATATGTGGGCCACGTGGTGTCTGCCCTGCAAGGATGAGATGCCTCTGATGGTGGAAGAGGAGAAGACCTGGGGCTCGAAGGGGATCGTGTTCATCGGGGCGTCGCTCGATGACAGCAAGACGAAGAAGAATATTCCGGAATTTCTGAAGCAGTATCAGATCACGTATCCGATCTGGACGGGGGCGACTCCGGATCATTTAGCGAAGCTGAAGCTGGGTGAGGCGGTGCCGGACACGTTGTTCCTCGATGAGGATCATGTGCCGTTCGCGCGAGTGCTGGGGGAGATTCGGAAGAGCGAGTTGGAAGAGCGGCTGGCCTGGGTTGCGGGCGGGAAGAGTGGTCCTGCGCCTGAGGCGAGAGTGGTGCATCTGGATAAATAGTTTCAGCGCTCGTTGAGATTAAATTCCTAGATTAGTGGCGGCTGCTGGTCGTAATCACTGTAGCGAATCCAGCGTGGTCGCACGACAAGTACACGATATCCGGCCAGCTCTGGTGGGCGCGGCATTCGGGCCAGCGGTCGAAGTATATCGGCAGCAGCCGATCCAGTTCGCTTCCCGAAAGCTCGTGGGCTTCTCCTTCGTATTGAACTGTCTGCTCGCCAGTCCAGCCAATCGCAAATGAACAGGACGGGCGAGCGATCAGATTGCCGTATTTGCGGGAAGTCCTCACCGTGTCGAAAATGATTTCGAGCTGCTCCGTTAGTACGATGCCGACGAGTGCGGATTGCGGACGGACATCAGGGCCGATGCTGCCGAGGACACCAAGTTTGCAAGTGGTCAGGAATTGACAGACGTCCTGTTTTGTCACGGAATTGGAACTCAAAGCGCGTGCTTTCCGATTCGAAATTGTTTCAGACAATTATCTAATAGGTTTCCACTAAGCGCTTCAGCCAAAAGATCTTACTAATATATTCCCGCTATTGAACGAACTTTCTTTTGCTCTTATGATCGGGCAATCGAAGGGAGTTTGATTTAGATGAAACGTACGATGACTCTGTTGCTCGCGGCCGCC
>CAZPZE010000162.1:0-3737 GCA_964590625.1 uncultured Solibacteraceae bacterium | reverse complement strand
ATGGGACTGACGAAGGCGAAGATCACGGTCGAATACTCCGGCGCATCGCTTGACGTGATGTTCAACCCGGAGGAGTACAGCCTCAACCGGGATAACAATTTCGCGTCGGCGGCGATCCCAGGGCTTAGCTCACCGCTGATTCAGTTTGTTCACGGGAATCTGCGAACGCTCGACATGGATCTGCTGTTCGATACCTACGAACAGCTCTCCGATGTCCGGATCCAGACCGAGAAATTTATCAACCTGATGGAGATTGATCCGCAGTTGCACGCCCCGCCGATTCTCATCGTGGCGTGGGCGTCGCTGCAGTTCCGGTGCGTGCTGACGCGCGCGAGCCAGAAGTTCATTCTGTTCCTCGATGACGGCCGGCCAGTCCGCGCACGGGTGAACGCAAGTTTCACGGAGTTCATCGATCCCGAACACGAAGCGCTGCAGATCAAGCGTCAGACAGCGGACTGGACGAAGACACACACGGTTCAGATGGGCGAAACGCTTTCCGCAATCGCGACTCGATATTACTCGGATCCCGCGCTCTGGAGACCGCTCGCGGTTGCGAACGAAATCGATAATCCACGCGTGCTGTTTCCAGGGCAGCAGCTGAGGGTTCCCGCGCTGCCCTACACGGATCCCACAACCGGAGAAGTGGTCCAATAGCCATGGCCCAGTACGCTACCTACGCTCCGGAGTTCACGATCAGAGTTAATGGGCAACCTTTGCCGGTGGCCCTGAGAGGCTCGATCATCAGCGTGAGCTACGAAGACGGGATGCAGGGCGCTGACCGCGTGGAGGTCGCATTTGCGAATCCATCGCTGCGATGGCTGGATCATCCCTTGCTGGCGGTGGATAACTCGTTCTCGCTCTCGATCGGGTATGCGCCGGATCCGCTGGAAGAAGTTTTCGTGGGCGAGATCACCGGCGTGGAGCCGACGTTTCCCGGAAGCGGGATGCCGACGATTCGTATAACGGCGCAGGACCTGCTGAACCGGCTGACCAAAGGCACGAAAGACCGCGCGTTCCGCGTGAGTATTCCGACGGTTGGCAATTTCCCGCTGCCGGATGTCCTCGTCGCCAGCATTGTGAGCGCGACGAATCTGCTGATCCCGGATCCGGATCCGCTCGGCGGAGCGCTGAGCGTGCTGCTGACCGTGGCGAGCTTCCTCTCCTTCCCGGGATTCGGCGAAGTGAATGTGCGGCGGCAGGAAAGCCAGTCGGACTTCGATTTCCTCACCTCGATCGCGCATGACAACGGATGGGAAGTTTTCATCGATCACACGCAAAGCCCGAAGGGCCGGGTGCTGAAGTTCCAGTTCCTGATTCAGCAGTACACGCCGAGTCTCGCGCTCGCGTACGGGTCGTCGCTGATCGATTTCACGCCGCGGCTGACAACGGTCGGCGATCTCTTCGGCGTGTCGGCGCGTGTGTGGGTGGATAGCCTGCAGACCGAATTCGTTCTGGTTGCCTCGTGGGATTACGACAACGCCTGCTTCAACCTCACGGTTTACCCGAGCCTGATCGGGGAAGTCGATGACGTCCTCGGGCCGGAGGCAAAAGGGAAGGTGCTTTCCATCAAGCCGACCGGATACGCAGCGGCGGCGCGAGGCATCCTGACGGAACTGCTGCCCCGGCTGAACAACCGCCTGACCGGATCGGGCAGTACTATCGGCAACCCGAAGATCAAAGCGAGCCGCGTGATCCGTCTGGACGGACTCGGGGACGAGTTCAGCGGGCTTTATCGAATCACCTCCGCGACGCACACATTCGACGGCGGCGGATACCGGACCAGTTTTCAGGCGCGGAAAGAAGTGTGGTTCGGGTCAATTCCACTGCCCAAAACCGGGCGTGTGGTCAAGCTCCAGGGAGAATTCAGCGCCTGAGGAAAATTCATGCCAGAAGCTCTTTTAGATAATCTCGCGAATCCCGCGACCGGTCAGCAGAGCGGCGGCTTTGCCATCGCACCCGGAATCGTTGTGGACAACATCGACAGTATCGGATCCGGGCGTGTGCAGGTGAAGGTTCCGGCACGCCCCTCTTTCGAGCCATGGGCGAGGCTGCCCTCCGTGGGTGGGTCGTCCGGCCGGGGTTTCATGTGGGTTCCGCAGATCGGCGATGAAGTGCTGATCGCGTTCGCGGAAGACGATACCAGCAGCGCATACGTGCTGGGCGGGCTTTGGAGCATGCAAAACAGTCCTCCGCTGACGCTGCCGAACGACACGCTCTCGAAGCGGGTCATCAAAACCGGGCTGACGGAAGGGCTGGGGCACACGATGGAGTTCGACGATGCGCAGCAATCGATCACCATCACCACCAGCACAGAACAGAAGATTTTTATGGACCCGACGAAGATCCAGTTGACGAATCTCGCGGGCACGGTGAGCATTACGCTCGACAACAGCCAGCAATCGATCTCGCTGACTGCAGCCACCAAAATCGAGATGAACGCGCTCGAGATTTCTATGACCGCAACCAAAATTGAGATGTCCGGCACGAACGTCTCGATCCAGGCGGCCGGCCCCTGCGCAGTGCAGGGATTGCCGATTCAACTGAACTGAGGAGGAACCCGGATGCCTTTCGCCGCGCGTACAGGAGACCCCAGCGGACACCCAGGAATGATATCGGGGCCTGGCAATCCGATGGTGCTGATAGGCGGAATGCCCGCGGCGACCGTGGGCGATATGCACGTGTGCTCGATGCCGCCGGTGGCGGGGCCGCATCCGCCATCGCCGATCTCGATGGGCAGCACGACGGTGCTGATTGGAGGACGGCCAGCGGCGCGAGTGGGCGATATCGCGGGTTGCAGCGCGCCAATCGTAATGGGTTGCCCGACTGTGATCATCGGCGGCTGAAAGAAAAAATATGGCGTCCTTATCCAGCAAGAGCTTTCTCGGAGTCGGATGGAGTTTCCCGGTTGGGGAGACTGCCGGACAGACCGTGATGGCTCAGTACGAGGAAGACGTCAGGCAGGCGATTCTTATCATCCTGCAAACGAATCCGGGCGAGCGCGTGATGCGGCCTGCGTTCGGCGCAGGGCTCAATGCGTTTCTGTTCGAACCGATCAATCCGACGACGATGTCTTCGCTCTCGCAGCGGGTGGAAGACTCGCTGATCGACTGGGAACCCCGCATCGACGTGATTTCGGTCTCGGTCGCTCCCGACGCCAGCAAGGTGTCGACGCTCCTGATCGATATCGAGTACCGGGTGCGCGCGACGAATAATACGGGCAATCTGGTGTACCCGTTCTATCTCGGAGAAGGACGCGGGCAATGATCGTCAGGCCATCGGTCACTCTCGATCCACGCGACGCCGCGGCGTTTCTGGCGGAGATTGACGCCCGCCGGCCTGGGTATGCCCCGGAATGGAAGCCGCAGCCGAACGATGCGGGCTATGGCCTCGCGCGGATCGTGGCGCGTTTTGCCGAGGCGATCGTGCAGCGGATCAATCAGTCGCCCGATAAGAACAAACTCGCTTTTCTCGACATGCTGGGCGAACAGCTTTCGCCCGCCCGGTCGGCGCGCGCGCCGATCGTGTTCCAGTTGACGTCCGGGGCATCCAGCGGGACCGCCCTCGCAGGCACGGAAATCGCGGCGCCTCCGCCGCCCGGATCGAATCAGCAGGTTGTCTTCGAAACTCTGAACGATATCGGCGTCTCGCCGGGAAAGCTCGCGCAGGTTGTGAGCCTGTGGCCTGGACGGGACGAGTATATCGACCACAGCGCAGATTTTCTCGCCGGCAAGCCGATC
>CAZPZE010000161.1:0-11500 GCA_964590625.1 uncultured Solibacteraceae bacterium | reverse complement strand
GAGCGGCCGAGACCGTTGCTGAGGAAGAGGTCCATGTAGCCGTCGTTATCGTAATCGCCCCAGGCGCCGCCGATGGTCGGCCAGATAGTGTGGAGACCGGCCTTTTCGGTAACTTCGGTGAATGTGCCGTCGCCGTTGTTGTGAAAGAGGCGGTTCGGCGTCTTGCGCTCGAAGAGACCGCCGAGATTGTTGGCGACGAAGAGGTCGAGGAAACCGTCGTTGTCGTAATCGACCCAGGAGGCGGTGAAGGCGGGTCCCCAGACATTGCCGAGGCCGGCTTCGACGGTGACGTCCGTGAAGGTGCCGTCGCCGTTATTGCGGAAAAGGACGCCGTCGCCGACGTAGAAGCCGGAGCGGGTGACGTAGAGATCGACGAATCCGTCATTGTTGTAATCGCCCGCCGTGATACCGAAGGTGTTGGTCGCGGTGTCGAGGCCGGCCGTGAGGGAAACGTCGGTGAACGTGCCGTCGCCGTTATTGCGATAGAGGCTGCCGCCGCCGTAGGCGGAGGTAATGGCGATATCGAGGTAGCCGTCGTTGTTGTAATCGAAAATCGCGGTGCCGCGGCCGCCGCTGGTCTTATCGATGCCGATTTTCGACGCGATGTCTTCGTAGCGCACCGTCGGCTTGGCGTAGCCGGCGCGCACGTGCATGCGGAATTTCTCGGGAACCCAGGCCGGGTAGCCGCCCATTTTGTTGGCGGACTGGAACATCACGAGGCGGGCGCGCTCGTTATCCGGCTTCGCTTCCATGGCCAGGACTTCGGCGCGGACGGAATCCTCGAACCGGCCCGCGCGATAGAGCGCCGTGCCGGCTTCGTGCATGGCTGCGGCGTGATACTGCGAGGACTTCGGAATCTTCTTGAATTCGACGTCGGCGTCTTCGTAGCGGCCGCACTTTGAGAGCACGCGCGCGAGCTCGAGGCGCATCCGGTAATCGTCCGGCGCTGTCTTCAGGCGATTTTCGCAGCGATCGATCAGATCACCGTATTCGAGACCGGCGAAGACCGGGGTCTCGGTGAACATTTCGAAGAAGTCTTCGACCAGCTTGGGGATGCGGGCGGGACCGACGACATCGAGAGTGACGAGACCACGCAGGCAGGATTCGGTGAAGAGCGTGCCCATGGAGAGGGCGAGCTGGACCGGCAGCGTGATATTGCGGGGATCGGTCAGTTTGACGTTGCGGAAGGATTCCTTCGCGGCGGCGATGAGGTCGCTCGACGCGCCGGGCAGGCTGGAAAGTTCGAGTGGCGCGTAACGATAGACGCGCGTGGCGCGGTTCGCGAAATCGGCGACGGCGAGATCGAGATCTTCCGGTCCGTTGATTGGCGCGCCTTTCACGGAACCGTCGTTGAGACCGGTGATTTTATCGATGGTACTCTGTGCGGTCTTCATGGCAGACTGCGCCATGACCAGCCCGCTTTCGAGCAAAGCAGGGAGACCAAAAAGATTGTTTCCGCTCATACACCCTTCGTGAAAGCCTTCGACAGATTGTAATAGATTGACTGGATGGCGCAGCCGTAGCTGGCCGTTTCCTGCCGCGTGATGGGGCTTCCACTCAGGAACTGATCGATGGCGGGCTCCAGGTAAGCGACGTACTCGGGGTCGGCGGGAAATTTGTAGTTATCGATGGCGCCGCGGTACATCAACTCACGGTTGGCGCCGACCAGAAACGCGCGCGGGGTCTGCTGGGTGAACCACGCCTGGGCGACCCGGCCCATGGGATCGTGAACGATGGTGAATCCGAGGCGGCGCTGTTCGGCGGCTTTGGTGACGGCTTCGAATGATTCGCCGTGCCGCGCCGAGACGATAATCAGGCGCAGGTCCGGATAGCGGCGCTCGAACTCAGCGAAGTACTTGTCGTACCGGATGCAGTGCGAGCAGGTGCTGGACCAGATGACAATGACGCCGCCTTTTTTCCCGTTGAGACTCGAGCTGAGCGTGACCGTGGGGCCATGCAGACTTCGCAGCGAGAAATCGCTTAACGGCTCTCCGAATTTTTGTTGTTCGTTCGCGTTTTGCAAGGGATTCCGCTCCTCGACCCGTCGGTTATGAAATCAGAATACGCTCTGCCTTCCTGAGCGTTCCATAATATGATCCTACTATCGCTGCCGGGTCTGAAAAGTCACTCAAAAGACATCTTTTGCGCCTCTCGCGGCGCGCTGAAATAGAGTGGCGTTCCGCGTCACTTGTGTTTCAGGGCTGCGCGCGCGGCCAGTAGTTCTTTTCTACTAATGCGCGGCGCAGGACCAGCCGCTACCATTGGTGCAAACATTATGAGCTCCCGCTTCGCCGACTTCCTGAAGATTCCCGCCGGGATCGTGGAGGCTGGCCTGACCGCGCTGGACGCCGGCGCGCAGACGATGCGGGCGGGGCTGGACGCGATCGCCGGTTCGAAATCGACACGTCCCGCGCCCCATACGCCGCCGGTGGATGGCCCGCAGGATATCGAGACCGCGCTGGCCGATTTCGCGAACCAGATGGTCCGGATTGGATGGGTGTCGCTGCCGCAGGGGATGCCGGTGCGCCAACTCGCGACGGATGTGATGAATTCGGCGAAGCGGGCGTTTGGGTATCTGGATTTCAAGAGTCCGCGGGCGCTTGGCCTGCCGCTAGAGCTGCCGCTGGCGGCGACCGGGATTGCGGCGGAGACGCTGCTGCGGGCGATCGCGATTTATTCCGTCGTAGGGCCGAAGCGGATGACGACGTTCGTGGCGGACGCGGCGGAGATTTACGTCGAAACCGCGGTTTTCCTCGGGCTGGAATATAAAGAACTGATTGCGCGGTATCAGGAGCGGCTGAAGGAGAAGCCGGAAGACACGCGAACGCGGCTCGAACTCGGGCGGCTGTTTGTGAAATGCGGGCTTTACGACGATGCCGTGCGGGAACTGGAGATTGCGGCGGCGGATCCGGAGATGACGGCTCGCGCGAAGCACGAAGCGTCGCTGGCGCATTTTCGGGCCGGGCGATTTGGCGCGTCGGTGGATGCCGGTATGGCTGCCATGCGGGCCGATCCGCGGAACGAACGCACGCGCGCCTCGATGTGGCTGGCGTCGCGATCGCTTGGCGGCTATCCGCCGCATGTGCCGGAAGCGTTCCGGATGGAGCTGAAGGCGGGTTACGAAAGGCCGCGGGTGCGGTTTGAGAACATCGCATCGAAAATCGGCATGGATAAGATCTGCGCCGGGCGCGGGACGGCGGTTTTCGATTACAACAATGACGGGCTGCTGGACCTGGTGGTGACGGCCGCGCATGCCGGCTGCACGCTCTACCGCAACAATGGCGACGGAACGTTTACGGATGTGACGACGGGATCCGGACTCGACGAATGCATCAACGGATTCGTCATTATCGCGGGCGACTACGACAATGATGGGTTTCAGGATTTGCTGGTCACGCGCCTCGGTTTTTACTACGGCGACATTGCGCTCTATCACAACAATGGCGATGGAACGTTCACGGACGTGACGGAGAAGGCCGGGCTTGCGAGCTGGGGACCCTCCTACTGCGCGTCCTGGGTGGATTACGACTGCGACGGCAAGCTCGATCTGTTCGTGAACTACAACCTGGGCGGCATGTTCGATCGCCGCTGCCAGAACCGACTGTTCCGCAATAACGGCGATGGCACGTTTACCGATGTGACGAAGGAATCCGGGCTGTCCAATCTGTTTACGACGATCGGCTCATGCTGGGGAGATTACAACAACGATGGCTTTCCCGATCTGTTCGTTTCGAGCGGAATCGGGCGGCCGCAGTTGTTCCGCAATAACGGCGACGGGACGTTTACGGATGTGAGCATCGAGGCGGGGCTGACGGATTTCGTGGTCGGCACAACCTGCTGCTGGGCGGATTACAACAACGACGGTCTGCTGGATATTGTGCAGTACAGCTGGGCGGATCACGAAGATGTGATCCACACGATGAGGAACGGCCACGGTCCGGAGGACGGCGCGCCGCTTGTGATTTACCACAACAATGGTGACGGCACGTTCACGGCGAAGACGCGCGAGCTGGGACTGACCGGCTGCTGGGGCACGATGAGCGGCAGCATGGGCGATGTGAATAACGACGGGTATATCGATCTGCTGCTGGGCAACGGGAGTCCGCGCATGGAGCGGCTGGAGCCGTTTGTGCTGCTCGAAAACGATCGCGGCCGGTTCCGTAATACGACGTTCGCGGCGGGGCTTCCGTTTTCCGGCAAGAGCCACGGGACGAACACGGCGGATCTGTTCGGCGACGGCAGGATGTCGATCATCATTGCGGCGGGCGGCGCTTATCCCGGCGATCTGATGCAGACGGCGATCCACTGTCCGGTGACGCTGCCGGGGAATTATCTGAATGTGCGGCTGCGCGGAGTGAGGAGCAATCGCGACGGGAACGGCGCGAGGCTCACGCTGATCAGCGGGGGGCAGAAACAGATCCGCGAAGCGACGAACGGGTCCAGCTTCGGGTGCCTGCCGATCGAGCAGCATTTCGGACTGGGCGCGGCGACGGAGATCGATGCGCTCGAAATCCGCTGGCCGAGCGGGCTGCGGCAGCGGATTGAGAATCCGCCGGTGAACGATACGATTCGGGTGACCGAGGGCGTAGAGGGCTGGGAGCCGGTTTATAAAAAGTAACCGGACACGCGAGTCAGTCGCGTTACGTTACCGGGAACCAGGCGGCCCAGGCAACGCGAAGTCGCGTATCCGGCATTTTCGCGCTATCTTCCAGGAGAGCCTGGTAGACGCGGGTACGGTGCGGGATGAAGCGGCCGAACGCGAAAAGTCGTGTGTCCGGCACTAGCCTTTGTACTGTTCCATCCAGGCTTTGAAGACTTTCGCGCTGCCTTCCATGAGCGCCTGATGGACACGGGAGTGCTGCGTCGACATCTGCAGATCCATCCAGTCGTGGAAGATCTGGCTTTTGTACAGGCCGAGCGTAAGAACCTGCATCAGGTCGGATGTTCCGTAGAGCGGATCCGGAATGAATCGGCCGAAATCGAAAACTTTCTTCGTGCGGGCGCCAGCGACGAAATCCATATCGCAGCGGACCTCGTTGTTATCGCGCAGCAGGAAGGAGAAGGTCTTGACTGCCCAGTCGAATTTGCCCGGGCCAAAGCCGAAGTAATTGGGAACCGGGGCAAAGTCAATGAAGGGATAGCCGATGCCGACTTCGAGTTTGTACCCGGGACGCGGATTTTCGATGACGTGAATGAAATCCGGATGCTGCACAACGGCGACCGCTTCGCTCAGTACTTTCTTGATGGGTCCGAGATAGACGACGAAATCGTGCAGGTAGATGGTGAACAGGTTCCACTTGTATTTCGTGCCGATCAGGTTCCAGTCGATGGCGTCCGCCAGTTGGTTATCCGGCATCTTGCCGATGGTACCGTCCGGCAGGGAATAAAGCATCTGTTTGAAAGTGAAGCCGCCCTGGTCGCCATCATCGTAGGTCCAGTGCGAAGTGTTGAGGAAGTGTTTGAAGACGTAATCTTTCAGACACTGCTCGGGGTTCGGGCAGGTGATGCGGCCGAACTCCACTTCCTGCCGGGCGCCGAGCGCGGAGAGCGTTTTCCCGCTGATACTGACATTGGAAAGATAGCCGTACGCCTTATTCGGAAGATCGTAGCTCCGATTGAGGCTGAGAACATGCTCTTCGATTTTCCGGTTTGGGTCGCGTGTCCAGCGCTCGAGCTGCAGCCCGTCGCGGAGCGCGTCCTCTACTTTCGAGACGAGCGACAGGTCGTCCGCCGATAAATCGAGTCTGGAGATGTCACTGGCCAGTTTCGGAGTCGCCATAATTTGCAGTCAATGTATCGCTAAAACGCCGGGGAAGTCAACCCGCCAGGCATCCTGTCACTACGGGACGGGCGTCACCGCCGGCGAAGTGTCCGCGTTCGACAAACTGCTGCCGTCAATCAGGACGGAAACGTAAGGAGCACTTGGGTTTGTGGAGATATTCACGGTCGCGATATGCGGATTCGAATCGTGACTCCACTTGCCGTAAGCGGTGAACTGAAGCGAGTCGTAATTGCCGGTTGTTTGCGTCGAACTCAGCGAGTTGATGCAGGAGACAGCCGAGAGCTTCGTCAGGGTAAACGTACCGCCGTGTTTGGACTCGATCTCCCCGTTATTCGAATAAGTGAACGAGGCCGCGCCCGTGCCGGAGCAGGGAATCGAGTACTGATACGTGAACGTCTCGCCGTAGGTGGACTTGATGTTGTTCTGGCCGCCGCTCATGACGCTGGTGGGCGTATCGGTGGAAAGCGCGGCCTGGATGCGAACGAACGGCTGGGCGTAAGAGCCGGGTCCGGCGACCCAGGAGGCGGAGGGATTGGTGTAATCCGGGTTGGGCCAGATGTAATTGGTGAACGGCAGCAGCGTCGTGGAGTCGTACCGGAACATGTACTCTCCGTTCGGCCCGGTCTGGAACTGAGCGGGGCCGCGCTGCTGGAACGAAAACGGAATGAGACCGCGGGTCGCGTTCTGCGCGAGAACGGCATCGAGGAGCGTGTGATCCCAGAAAGAACGCCAGGTGAGTCCGCCGACAATCTGTCCGGTGGTCAGGTCCAGATCGCCGAAGGCGAAGTCAAACGGATCGTCGACCACGACGACGCCGACGACGGGGAATGTCTGGAGAGGAAATTTGAGGTGCGTATCGGCGCCGAAGAATCCGAGCGAAAGGCCGGGGATGGGGAACGTCGGCGGCGGTACGAGCAAACCGTTGGGAGCGAGGGAGCGTATGATCACCGGCACATAGTTGCCGTTCGGCTGGCCGAACTGAATCTGGATGGTGCCCTGAATTTCTGAATGCCCCTCCGGTTTGGGAGAACCTGCCGGCACAAAGCCGAGCTGCGGAATGTTGAGCGTGTAATCGTCGCCGATGGCCGAAAATCGGGGATTCAGCGTCATCTGCATCGTGGAATTCGGGGTGAACTTGATGCAGTTCGGATCGCAGGCAGGCTGGCTGTCCGGCACGGTGGTGATCCGGATATGCGGATGGAGGCTCATGCCCGGGACCTGGATGTTGCCGAGATTGAGATAGGGTCCGCTGAGCGCCATCGGGATGCGGACGGGGTCGCCGTTGGTATTCGAGCCAAGCGGCAGGAAGGTGGAACCGTAGAAGGTGAAGTCGAGCAGCCCGTCGGGACGCTGGGCGAAGTTCGCGAGCGCCATTCCGTAAGTGCCGGGGAAGGTGAACGCGGGCGGCTTGAGCTGCGGATTCACCGTGCCAAGCGCTCCGTACCAGAGGTTGTTCCAGATCAGGCTGTAGTTCAGGTTGGTGACCTGGCCTGTAATGAGATTCAGATCGCCGGACGATATCGTGTTGAAGGTATCGAGCACGACATTGTTGGTGACCGGGAAGATGTACATCTGCGGCGCGGTCATCGTAGTGTCGTTGCCGGTCAGGTTGAACGGATGCGTCACTTCGAAGTGCGAGATGCCGGCAACCGGATCGTAGAACTTGATCTGGATGGCTCCGCTGAGGTGGCTGTTCCAGATGGCGGGGCCGCCGAATAACTCATTGCCGCAGGTGCCGAATGGCTCATCGGCATCTTTCGGGCAATCGACGATGCGGACGGCGTCACCCATGTAGCTGCCCGCGGTGTCGATTTGCAGGACCTCGATGTTGCCGGGCGGCAGCTTCAGAGGAGTGGGCAGCGGTTCGGGCAGAAAGGCGATCTGCCCAAAGAGCGGCACCGCGCTCAACAGGCAAAGAGGAGCGAATAACCGAAAGTAGCGGCTCATCGTCTTCCCCCTCCCAGCCGCGACTCGAGTTTTTTGCGCAGCAGAGAAATCGGCTGGTCGGGATTCCGGACACTGGGTTGGAGCCGGGACGCCGGATCGGATTTCCAGATCGTGGTCAGATCGATCGGCCGGAAGCCGGTTTTATAGGTGGAATTCAGAAACGCGAGCATTTGGTTGGCAATCAAAGCCTGTCCCGTCTGGCAGGGATAGTAACCGTCGAGCGAGTAGAAGCCGCCGAGGTAATCGGCCGTCAATGTCTGGCTGCCGACGGTCAGACCGTTCTGCCGCACCTGGTGGAACACGGACTGGAGATCGAAAACGTAAGCGCCGGCATCCTTGGCGGCGGAGTTGATCGCGGCGTTGAGCTGCGTGAGGGTCGCTTCCACCGCGGTGTGAGTCGCGGCCTGGACAACCGTGCCGGGCTGCGCCGAGAAGGGATTGAAGAAGGGATTGACGTTGTTGGTGACGAGCGCGGTAACAGCCTGCACGAGGCCATTCGGGGTGAAGTAATCGCCCTGTTTCATGGCGAGGAAAGCCGCGATGGTAGCGGGAGGCGCGCCTGCCAGAAAGTTGGTGGCGCTGTCGATCGACGTGAAGTACGCGGTATCGAACGGATCGGGGATGTTCATCACCACCACCTGCGGGGAGGCCGGTCCGCTGGACTTCAGGCGGGAGAGCAGCGTCTTGTAATTCGAGGTGAACGTCTGGACATCCGGCAGCTTCGAAGGATCATTGGTGGCGGCGGCGTTCAGGACTTCGTAATAGCCCAGTTCCACGAGCACGAAAGTCGGGTTCATCGCGTTCGCATATTCCACCTGACTCCAGTAAGGAACATTGTTTTCGATGATCAGGCTGGGATAGCCGAGGACCAGGTTGGCGAGAGTCTGTTTGTTGTTGGCCGGCTGGATGAGTGGAATCGACGGGCGGAGGTTGAGCGCGTCGGCCACAGTGGCGCCGGGCATCGCGAGATTAAAAACGAAAAGCTGCGGCGGAAAATCGTTGCGGCCCGCGCCCTGCAGCGTGAAGGGAAGACCGGCGGAGAGAGTATTGAAGCCGGGAGTTCCGCCCGAAATGCCTGGCGACTGGATGATCGCCTGCGGGAATGCCGTCTTCATCTGGACGGCCATCTGGGCGGGGAAGCTGGTCTTCTGATAGATATCGCGGAGTGCGAAATCCGCCATGCCGGCGGCCAGGCCTTCGCCGATCACCACAAACTGCGTTGTGTCCAGAGTCTGGGCGGGAGCGCCCGAGGGGGCCAGGAGCAGCAGCGCCGGCAGCGCCGCGGCGAGCAGCCGCGTTCGCCCTCCAGACGATTGCAGTAGTTTCATGAGAAGTTTCATTGCCGTTATTTCGTCGCTACGCGGCCGCCGGGAAAGAGCCGCAGGCCGATTCCGAGGAGATGCGCAAAATTGTTGTAATCGCCGTTCGTGTACTGGTTGATGTTGCTCGACTCATTGGTCACGCGATCCAGGAAAAACATGGCCTGATAGTATGCGCTGAATTCCAGATTGCCGCGCTCCCGCGAAGCGCCGATAGTGAAGCTGTTGCGGCTGCTGTCCGGGAAAAGCGCGCTGACGCTCTGGTCAGGCACGGGCGTGTGATCGAACGAATAGCCCGCGCGCACTGTAGTGAGCTTATTCAGCTGCTTCTCGATTCCGAGCTTCAGGATGTATGAATTATTGAAATTGAAAACCAGACGCTGTTCGGCGGGAGTCGCGGTGTCCTTGCTGACATCCGAGAAGTTGATTGGGAAATCCTTGAACCGGTGGAAGTCCTGAATTTCGAGGTCCGCTTCGATCAGCGTGTTCCAGAATTTCGAATTCGCCACGCCGAAGGAATAGGTCGCCGGCGTGGTGAACGTACCGGCGATGGCCTGATTCGGGAACAGCGTGTTCATCGTGGTCCCGGAAGGCAGGAACTGCGGGAGCGTGCCGCCGAGGAAAGAGAACGCGGCCTGGCCGTGCAGGTGGTTGGCGACAGCGCTGCGCCAGGAGATACCGAAATTCGTCTTCGTCCGCTGATTTTTGTACAGATAGCCGAGGTTGAGGGCCGGCGAATTCGCGGTGGCGGCGGCGCGGAAGCGGCCTTCCGGCAGCAGGCGCGCGATGGAGGCGGCCGCCTGGGCCTGATCGACGCCAGGAAAGATGGTGGAGGCGAAAGCCTTGCCGAAATCCTTGCCATCCGTCAGCGGATTCAGAATGCTCTCCTGCAGGAAGATATGGGTGTGGACGTAAGCGACGCCGACGGCAAAGCTGCTGTTCGGCGTGACGCGGTAAGCGATGGTCGGCTGGAACCAGTATTCCTGCAGTCCCGCGCGGTCTCCCGCGAAGCGGCCGGGATATTTCGTGTAGGAGGGGTCGCCGTCGTTAAAGTTTTCGAAGTTGGAAGCCAGCCCGAACGGAACGAAGATGCCGAATCCCAGAGTGATTTTATCGTTCAGGGAGTGGGTTGCATACATTCCCCCGATGGGGATGAAGTGCGGCTTCACCAGACCGCTGAATCCGTTTGCCGGGACGACCTGACCGACGGGTGCGTTGCCGGGGAAAAACCGAAAAAGGCCGACGACGGCCAGCAGATCCGACTGCAACTGGGTGCCTGGCTGGAAAGCAATGCCGGCGGGATTATAGAAAATCGCGGAGCCGTCATCCGCCGTGGCGGTAAACGCGCCGGCCATACCCATGGCGCGGACTCCCAGTTCATTGATGGCGAAGGCCGAGCCGTAAGCCCACTGCGCGCCCACCAGTCCGCCGATCAGAACTATTAAACCAGCTCGAAATCGCATTAGTCTTTATCCTCGCGGGCGCGGGTCCGCTGGCGCCGCACCGCCGGACGCGTCCTGCCGCATTGCCGCGTTTCTCGAATCGTCATCCTTCTCTCCACACTCCGTCCTCGCGCGGCGCGCCGGCTAAATGAATGGATCACGCAGATCGACTCCCGGCAGTTCGGGAGCATTCGCAGCAGCCGCGCGCAGGGCCGCCTCTTCGGCGGCGAGAACGGGGCCGCGGTATTTCATCATGTCCCACGCGGTGTTCGGCGTGTTCCCCAAAACGTTCTGGAATTCAGAATTCGGATCGGCCAGGTGGTGCGGATAATTCTGGAAGAAGAGCATCTTCGTCGCCAGCAGCATGAAAATGCCGGCGAATGCCAGAATGTCCTGCACCCCGTTGTTTTCGAAGTTTCCGATCAGGATATCGGTCAGATACTGCGACCGCGTCGGCACATCCATGCTCAGGAACTCCGGCCCGTAGGAAATCAGCGGCGGCAGCGAGTTGAAAGAGGCTACGGCCTGCAGGTATCCGTTGAAAGCCAGATCCACGCCGAGGTTGAAAACCTGGCGGATGTAAACGTCGAGCGCGTAGGTAGTAATGTCGGGCTCGAAAGTGGCCCAGCCGGAATCCTGATCGACCGGGATCACCATCTGGCCGAATGCGCTCACGACCTTGAGGCCGAGGGCATAGCGATCCGCGTCGGTCTGCGCCTGCCCGAAGAGCCGGGTACCGAACGTGTCAAGCGCTGCCAGTGTGCCCGCGCCTACGGCGACGCCCTTCAGAGCGAAGTTGAAGAAAGACCGCCGGGAGATGGTCTTCTCCATGTCGAGAAAAGCTTTGCGGGGATCGATCACGGCCGTGACGCTCCTTGTCTGTCGGCCGCGGCCCGGGCGGCAGCCGCTTCCTCCGCGGCGGCGCGGCGGGCGCGCTCGAAGGCGACCATTTCGGCCTGCGCCGTGGGCGCGGATGTCGCGCCGAGAATCTGGTGATTTACGTAGTCCGA